>NZ_JCAFTA010000007.1:0-251847 GCF_059369815.1 Stenotrophomonas sp. YJH_SMC_27
CAACATCCTGGCCAGAAAGCTGGCCAGGATCGCTTGGGGCGTCTTCAAGAGCGGCCGGGACTTTGACCCGGCCATGCTGAAAGTGGGTCAAGCCTGCTTCCAGCAGGCTTGACCACGAACATAGGATCTCGGCTCTACAGGGTGCTGCGCAGCCGCCTTACGCGTCGCGGTTGCCGCGACGCATCACGCGTTGTTTCTCGATCGCCCAGTCGCGGTCCTTGGCGGCATCGCGCTTGTCGTGGTTCTGCTTGCCCTTGGCCAGTGCGATCTCAAGCTTGATCTTGTTCTTGCTCCAGTACATCGCGGTAGGCACGATCGTGTAGCCGTCGCGCTCGACCTTGCCGATCAGCTTGTCGATCTCGTTCCGGTGCAGCAGCAGCTTGCGCTCGCGGCGGTCCTCGGCGACCACGTGGGTGGAGGCCTGGATCAACGGGGTGATCTGTGCACCGATCAGGTAGATCTCGCCGCGCTTCACATAGGCGTAGGCGTCGATGATGTTGCCACGGCCTGCGCGGATCGACTTGACCTCCCAGCCCTGCAGGGCGAGGCCGGCCTCGAAGCGCTCTTCGATGTGATACTCGTGGCGGGCACGCTTGTTCAACGCGATGGTTTTGTTGGCCGTCGCGCTCTTTGCTTTATCCTTGCCGCTGTTCTTGCTCATTTCCGTATTGTCTCCGATTCGGGCCCGCCCGGTCGATTGCCGAAACGTCCTGTATTCATGCCTACTATCCGCCGCAGCGCCCTGGTCGAACATTCGGCTGCGCGCATGTTCGACCTGGTCAACGATGTCCAGGCCTATCCGCGCCGTTTCCGCTGGTGTTCGGCCGCCCAGATCCTGGAGCAGGGCGAGGACCGCCTGGTGGCACGCCTGGACCTGGGCCTGGGTTCGTTCAGCACCTGGTTCCAGACCGAAAACACCCTGCAGCGCCCACACAGCATCGATATGCAGCTGCGCGATGGACCGTTCAAGCGGCTGCACGGCCGCTGGGAATTCCATGCGCTGGCCGAGGACGCCTGCAAGGTCACCCTCACCCTGGAGTTCGAGCCCAGCTCGCGCCTGCTCGGTCCGGCGCTGGCGATCGGCTTCCAGGGCCTGGCCGATCGGATGGTCAACGATTTCGTCCGCGTCGCCGACGAGGGCTGAGCGATGATCGAGGTCGAGGTGGTACTGGCCTGGCCGCAGCGGGTGCTGTCGTGCCGACTGAAACTTGAGGAGGGTGCCACCGTGGCCGACGCCATTGCCGCTGCGGCGCTGGAAGGCAGTGCCGATTGTCCGGCCGCTGCCGTGCACGGCGTCCTGGCGCGTCCGCAGCAGGTGCTGCTGGATGGCGACCGCGTCGAGCTGTTGCGCCCGCTGCTGGCCGATCCCAAGGACAACCGCCGGCGTCGCGCGCTCGGCGGTTGATCCCGGCAACCCGTCCCTGCGGACGGGGCTGGGCGCTTAACGGCCCTTCTTCTTCTTGTCCTTGGGCAGGTTGCGGCCGAACTGGCGCACGGTCTGCTGGGCCAGGGCCTTGTCGTTGCCCGGGAAGTAATCGCCCTCCCAGCGGGTCACGGTGTCATTCTCGAAGAACACCACGAAGTTCTTCACTTCGGTACGGCCCAGGCGGTTCACGCGCTGGCTGGACGTGTAGTCCCAGCGCTGGGCGTGGAACGGGTCGGGAATGGACGGGGTGCCCAGCAGCGCGGTGACCTGCTGCTTGCTCTGCCCGACCTGCAGCTTGGCCACGGCATCTTCCCGGATCAGGTTGCCCTGATAGATGGGTTGCTTGTAGATGATGCCGCACCCGGTGGTGGACAGGGCGACGGCGGCGACCAACAGGAGATTGCGCATCGGGACTGGCGGTTGGGGAAATCAAACCGATGATACACTCCCGGCGTGCCACCGCGACCCAATCCGAGGCAGCTGGCGCTAAATCGCCAATGAACGGAGACCTATGGAAACCCACGACCTGCGTAAAGTCGGCCTGAAGGTGACCCATCCGCGGATGCGGATCCTGGCGCTGCTCGAGCAGCGCAATGCCCAGCACCACCAGCATCACATGACCGCCGAGGACATCTACCGCCAGCTGCTCGAGCATGGCGACGAGATCGGCCTGGCGACCGTCTACCGGGTGCTGACCCAGTTCGAGGCTGCCGGCCTCGTGCTCAAGCACAATTTCGAGGGCGGCCAGGCCGTTTACGAACTGGACCGTGGTGGCCACCACGACCACATGGTCGACGTGGACAGCGGCAAGATCATCGAGTTCGAGAGCCATGAGATCGAGGAGCTGCAGCGCAAGATCGCGGCCGACCATGGCTACGAGCTGGAAGAGCACTCGCTGGTGCTGTACGTGCGCAAGAAGCGGAAGTAGGCCGTTCAGGCCCGCTGGATGCGACGAAACCCCGGGCCTGCCCGGGGTTTTTCGTTGCTTACGGTAGATTCCCGCCACGCCTGGATGATCCCATCAGGAGGTCCAGGTCCACCGCCTCGGCCATCGCCCGGTTCCCTGCATCACCCGGATGCAGGTGATCGCCGGAGTCGTAGGCGGCGGCCATCCGTAACGGCTCGGCCGGGTCGCGCAGCGCCGCGTCCAGGTCGATCACCGCGTCGAACGGGCTGTCCGTACGCAGCCAGGCATTGAGTTGCCGCCGCAGGGCGTCCTTGTCCGGGTGGTAGTAGTCGTCCAGCGGCGTGCCGGGCAGGGCACCAGCGAACGGTGGCAGGGTGGCGCCGATTATCCGCACACCACGCCTGCGGGCCTGTTCTGTCAGGGTGCGATAGCCCGCCTGCAGTTCGGCCAGCGTTGGCCTGGCCTGGCCCCGGGCGAACGCCGTGCCGGGCCAGCTGATGTCGTTGATGCCGATCAGCACGATGACGCTCGCCACGCCGGGTTGATCCAGTGCATCGCGCTGGAAACGGGCCAGGGCGGACTCACCCATGCCGTCGCTCAGCAGCCGATTGCCGGAAATGCCCGCATTGACCACCGCCACCCCGCGCGGGGCGAGGCGCGCGGCCAGATGGTCGGTCCAGCGCTGGTCCTGGTCGAGGCTGGCCGTGGCGCCATCGGTGATCGAGTCGCCGATCACCACCACGCTGCGCGCGCTGGCGTTGGCCTCGACCTCGATACCGGCCAGGAGCAGGCGCGCGGTGGTGCTGCTGGCAGCGCGCAGCGCCTGGGCCCGGCTCTGGTCGCCAGCGGCGATCCAGCTGGTCTGGCGACCGTCCCAATGGAACGTCTGGACCGCCGCCGGCCCCGGCACGAAGACACTGACCTGCAGCGCCTGCCGGTCATCCGTGGCAAGCGCCAGCGGATCGCTCAGCCGTTCCTGGCCGGGGCCGATCACCACGCTGGGCTGGCCGTCGAAGCTGAGCGGGTGAGGCGCGCCGCCCATGCGTGCGGAGATGCTGGCCGCTCCGATCCGCAACGGCTGGGTACCGTAGGCATTGCTCAGCCGCACCCGCAGCCGCGCCCCGCCCAGGCTGATGCGCGCGGTCTGGCGGAAAGTCTTGTCATGCAGCGCGGCCGGAACCAGGGTTGGGAAGAGGAAATCCGCGCCCCAGACCGGTTGCGGGCTGGCCTGCCAGCTGGCGACCCAGTGCGGGGCCGTGGCCGCGCTGGCAGCGCCGGACAGGGCAATCAATGCGGCGGCGGTGAACTGGCTCAAGCGGTTCATCGGGCAATCCCGGGAAGGAGGAATTGCCATGGTGATTCTCCGGCCATCTGTGAACTAGACTGCGTATGGACAATCATCTGTGAACTGGATTCATCGTCATGGCGCGACCCGACATCAACCGATCCGGCGAGCTGGAAGTGTTCGTGCGGGTCATCGAGACCGGCGGCTTCTCCGCCGCCGCGCGCACGCTCGACATGACGCCGTCTGCGGTGAGCAAGCTCGTGGCACGATTGGAGCAGCGGCTGGGCACGCGATTGCTGCAGCGATCCACCCGCCAACTGCAGCTGACCCCGGAAGGTTGCGCGTTCTACGAGCGGGGCCTGCGGGTGCTGGCCGATCTGGAAGAAGCAGAGCGCTGCGCCAGTGCCCATGCCGAACCGCGTGGACGCCTGCGGGTCAACTCCAACGTTCCGTTCGGCCAGCATTTCCTGTTGCCGCTGCTGCCGGCGTTCCTGGCGCGCAACCCGCAGGTGGGGGTGGACCTGACCCTCAATGATGAAGTGATCGACCTTCTGGAGCAGCGCACCGACGTTGCGGTAAGGGCCGGTCCGCTGAAGAGCTCCAGCCTGGTGGCGCGACGGCTGGGCGCGACGCGGATGATGATCGTGGCCGCGCCGGCGTACCTGCAGCGGCACGGGATGCCGCGCAACGCCGACGAACTGCAGTCGCACAACCGGCTGGACATCGGCCATGCGCGTGCGATGCAGGGCTGGCCGCTGCTGCAGGAGGGGCGAGAGCGGATGGTGCTGCCCAGCGGCAACGGCCGTGCCAGCAACGGCGATGCACTGCGCCAGCTGGTGCTGGGTGGTCTGGGCATGGCCCGCCTGGCCGCGTTCCAGGTGCAGGACGACGTCGCCGCCGGGCGCCTGCTGCCGGTGCTGGAAGAGGCCAATCCGGGTGACCTGGAAGAAGTGCACGCCGTGTTCCTGGGGCAGGGCGGTTACCTGCCGCTGCGGGTGCGCGCGTTCCTCGATTTCCTGGTGGAACAGGTCGATCTGACGCAGCCACGGGGGTAGGGCCGGCCGCTGGCCGGCAACCTCACGATCTTCGCCCACCCGTGTTGGGTTGCCGGCCAGCGCCCGGCACTACCGCGCGGAAGCCGGGCCTATGCCCGGCTCGGGCGGCGTTACACCTGCAGCAGCTTGCGCGCAGCGGCGCGCGCTTCCTTGCTCACTTCCACGCCACCCAGCATGCGCGCCAGCTCTTCTTCGCGCGCCTTGCTGTCCAGCTTTTCCACGGCGCTCTGGGTCATGCCTTCCACCGGCGCCTTGCTGACCCGGTAATGGGCATGGCCCTTGGAGGCGACCTGCGGCAGATGGGTCACGCACAGCACCTGGCGCTTCTCGCCCAGTGCGCGCAGCTTCTGGCCGACGATGTCGGCCACCGCGCCGCCGATGCCTGAATCCACTTCGTCGAACACCATCGTCGGCACCGCGTCCAGATCCAGCGCGGCCACTTCAATGGCCAGCGAGATGCGTGACAGTTCACCGCCCGAGGCCACCTTGCGCAGGGCGCGCGGCGGCTGGCCGGCGTTGGCGGCGACCAGGAACTCCACGCGTTCGGCGCCCTGTGGGTCGGGCTTGCCGGCGTCCTGGGGTTCCAGCTCGATCAGGAACTGGCCGCCGCCCATGCCCAGCTCGGCGATGATGCTGGTGGTGGTGGCCGACAGTTCGGCGGCGGCGCTGCGGCGGCTGGCGGTCAGCACTTCAGCCTGCACGCGCCAGGCGGCGGCGGCCTTGTCGATCTCGCCGGCCAGGCGCTGCAGGCGCTCGTCGGCGCCGCGCAGTTGCTCCACTTCGGCATGCATGCGCTCGCGTTGCGCGCCCAGCTCGTCCATCGGCACGCGGTGCTTGCGGGCCAGGTCGTGCAGGCGGCCGAGGCGGCGCTCGTTCTCCTCGAACTGTTCCGGGTCGGCATCCAGATCGTCGTGCACGCGGTCAAGCAGCGACAGGGCTTCGTGCAGCTGGATCGAGGCATTCTCGATCAGGCCGTCCACCTCGCCCAGCCGTGGGTCGTGTTCGATCAGGCGCGACAGCTCGTGGCGCACCTGCTGCAACAGGTCCAGCGCGGAGCTGCCGTCGTCACCGTTGAGCTGGTTGCTGGCCGCCTGGCAGGCACTCAGCAGGGCGCTGGCGTGGGCCTGGCGACGGTGGCTGGCGCCGAGTGCCGCGATCGATTCCGGCTCAAGGTCTTCCCGGTCCAGTTCGCGCAGCTGGTGCTCGAGGAAGCCGATCCGGTCACTGACGTCGCCCTGTTGCGACAGCGCCAGCGATTCATCGACCAGTGCCTGCCAGGCCGCGGCGGCGCGCCGTACCTGGCGGCGTTCGTTCTCGTTGCCGGCATAGGCATCCAGCAGCGCCAGCTGCGACGGGCGCGTCAGCAGGGCCTGCTGTTCGTGCTGGCCGTGGATCTCCACCAGCAACGAGGCCAGGTCGCCCAGCTGGGCCAGGGTCACCGGGCGGCCGTTGATCCAGGCCCGGGAACCGCCGTCGGCGCGGATCACGCGGCGCAGCTGGCATTGGTCCTCGTCGTCCAGCTCGTTGTCGGCCAGCCACTGGCGCGCAGCCTGAAGCTGGTCCAGCACGAACTCTGCGGAAAGCTCGGCGCGGGCGGCGCCATGGCGGACCACGCCGCTGTCGGCGCGCAGGCCGGACAGGAAGCCCAGCGCGTCGACCATCAGCGACTTGCCGGCGCCGGTCTCGCCTGAAACCACGGTCATGCCTGGCCCGAACTCCAGTTCGGTAGCGCGGACGACGGCGAAATCCTTGATCGAAAGATGTCTGAGCATGGGTAAGGGGGTATCAGCAGCCGCGCAACGCTAGCACGCGGGCGCGGGAGGTCCAATGACTTGCCAAGGTGATGCGCCGCCATTATCTAGTGTCCGTGTCTCACAGGTTGATTCCATGCACGGTTCTCCCGACCAGCTTGCCCCGCGTGCGCGCCATCTGCTGCGCACGCTGATCGCGCGTTATATCCAGGACGGTGAGCCGGTGGGCTCGCAGACGCTGGCACGCGTGGCCGGGCTGGAGGTCAGCCCGGCCACCATCCGCAACATCCTCGGCGACCTGGAGGACCTGGGCCTGCTGGCCTCGCCGCATACCTCGGCCGGGCGGGTACCGACCGCGCACGGCTACCGGGTATTCGTCGACAGCCTGCTGCAGATGCAGCCGCCGGGCGAGGGCGAGCTGGCCCGGCTGCGCCAGGAGCTGGCCGGCGGTGGCAGCACCCAGGCCCTGCTCGGCAGCGCTTCGGAACTGTTGTCGGCGATGAGCCACTTCGTCGGCGTGGTCAGCGCGCCGCGGCGGGAGCAGTTCGCCTTCCGCCAGATCGATTTCGTGGCGCTGGACGGACGGCGGGTGCTGGCGATCCTGGTGTTCGCCGACAACGAGGTACAGAACCGGGTCATCGAGACCCGGCAGGAGTTTGCGCCGGGGCAGCTGGAGCAGGTCGCCAACTACCTCAATGCGCATTTCGCCGGCCTGCCGCTGGCCGAGATCCGCACCCGCCTGCTGCTGGAACTGCGCGATGCCCGGTCCGAACTGGAACAGCTGCTGGCGCACAGCATCGAACTGGCCGAACAGGCCCTGCAGCCGCCGGCCGACGACATGCTGGTGGCCGGCCAGACCCGGCTGATGGGGGTGCAGGACCTGTCTGACCTGGAGCGCCTGCGCGAACTGTTCGAGCTGTTCTCCAGCAAGCGCGAGATCCTGCAGCTGCTGGAGCGGACCATCCAGGCGCCGGGCGTGCGCATCTTCATCGGCGAGGAGACCGGGATGATGCCGCTGCAGGGCGTCTCGCTGGTCACCGCCCCGTACACCGCCAACGGCCAGGTGCTGGGCGTGCTGGGCGTGATCGGTCCCAAGCGGATGGCCTACGACCGCGTGATCCCGCTGGTCCAGGCCACCGCCGATGTGCTCGGCGCGGCCTTTTCACCGGCCTCGCGCACGCCGGGAACATCCGACGCTTGAAACGCAGCATCCCGCCCACACTAGGGTGGTTGGAGGCGGAGTTTGACCGCCAGGGACCCAGACATGAACCACGAACAGCCAGATATCGAATCCCAGCAGAGTGCCGCCGATGCGGCCGCCACCGCCGGCGTCAACGACGAAGTCGAGCGCCTGCGCGCCGAAATCGAACAGGTCAAGGCCGATGCCCTGCGTGAGCGCGCCGACCTGGAGAACCAGCGCAAGCGCGTTGCCCGTGACATCGAACAGGCCCGCAAGTTCGCCAACGAGAAGCTGCTGGGCGATCTGCTCCCCGTGTTCGACAGCCTGGACGCCGGCCTGAAGGCCGCCGGCGACGACCCGCACCCGCTGCGCGAAGGCCTGGAGCTGACCTACAAGCAGCTGCTCAAGGTCGCTGCCGACAACGGCTTGGTCCTGCTGGACCCGATCGGCCAGCCATTCAACCCGGAACACCACCAGGCGATCAGCCAGGCCCCGACCCCGGGCGCCGCCCCGGGCAGCGTGGTGACCGTGTTCCAGAAGGGCTACCTGCTCAACGAGCGCCTGCTGCGGCCGGCGCTGGTGGTGGTGGCCGCCGAGTGATCCCGCGGGGCCGGGCGGCGGACAGCCACCGCCACCCGACCCGACGCTGAACGCGCCGGATGACCGGAAACACAGCGTTCGGAGGATGGCTTGAATGTTCCACGAGCCTCCCCCACATCGTATTCATCCACCGGCCGAACGGCCGGACTGACCCCAACAAGCATCCTCAGGAGTCTCCCCCATGGGCAAGATCATTGGTATCGACCTCGGCACCACCAACTCGTGCGTGGCGATCATGGACGGCGGCAAGGCCCGCGTCATCGAGAATTCGGAAGGCGATCGCACCACCCCGTCGATCGTCGCCTACACCAAGGACGGCGAAGTCCTGGTCGGTGCCTCGGCCAAGCGCCAGGCCGTGACCAACCCGAAGAACACCTTCTACGCGGTGAAGCGCCTGATCGGCCGCAAGTTCACCGATGGCGAGGTGCAGAAGGACATCGCCCACGTCCCGTACAGCATCCTGGCCCATGACAATGGCGACGCCTGGGTGGCCACCAGCGACGGCAAGAAGATGGCGCCGCAGGAAATCTCGGCCAAGGTGCTGGAAAAGATGAAGAAGACCGCCGAGGACTTCCTCGGTGAGAAGGTCACCGAAGCGGTCATCACCGTGCCGGCCTACTTCAACGACAGCCAGCGCCAGGCGACCAAGGACGCCGGCCGCATCGCCGGCCTGGACGTCAAGCGCATCATCAACGAGCCGACCGCGGCCGCGCTGGCCTATGGCCTGGACAAGGGCGACAACAAGGATCGCAAGATCGTGGTGTACGACCTGGGCGGCGGCACCTTCGACGTCTCGGTGATCGAGATCGCCAACGTCGACGGTGAAAAGCAGTTCGAAGTGCTGGCCACCAACGGCGACACCTTCCTGGGCGGCGAAGACTTCGACAACCGCGTCATCGAGTACCTGGTTGAAGAGTTCAACAAGGACCAGGGCATCGACCTGCGCAAGGACCCGCTGGCCCTGCAGCGCCTGAAGGACGCTGCCGAGCGCGCCAAGATCGAGCTGTCCAGCGCCCAGCAGACCGAAGTGAACCTGCCGTACGTCACTGCCGACGCGTCGGGTCCGAAGCACCTGAACATCAAGCTGACCCGCGCCAAGCTGGAAGCGCTGGTGGATGACCTGATCAGGAAGTCGATCGAGCCGTGCCGCGTCGCCCTGAACGATGCCGGCCTGCGTTCGAGCGACATCAGCGAAGTGATCCTGGTCGGCGGCCAGACCCGCATGCCGAAGGTGCAGCAGGCCGTGACCGAGTTCTTCGGCAAGGAACCGCGCAAGGACGTCAACCCGGACGAAGCCGTGGCACTGGGTGCGGCGATCCAGGGCGGCGTGCTGGGCGGCGACGTCAAGGACGTGCTGCTGCTGGACGTGACCCCGCTGTCGCTGGGCATCGAGACCATGGGTGGCGTGTTCACCAAGATCATCGAGAAGAACACCACCATCCCGACCAAGGCCTCGCAGGTGTTCTCCACCGCCGAGGACAACCAGTCGGCCGTGACCGTGCACGTGCTGCAGGGTGAGCGCGAACAGGCCCGCTTCAACAAGTCGCTGGCCAAGTTCGACCTGTCCGGCATCGAGCCGGCCCCGCGCGGTCTGCCGCAGGTGGAAGTGTCCTTCGACATCGACGCCAACGGCATCCTGCATGTGTCGGCCAAGGACAAGAAGACCAACAAGGAACAGAAGGTCGAGATCAAGGCCGGTTCGGGCCTGTCCGAGGAGGAGATCGCGCGCATGGTCGCCGACGCGGAAGCCAACCGCGAAGAAGACAAGAAGTTCCAGGAGCTGGTGCAGGCCCGCAACCAGGCCGACGCCCTGATCCACGGCACCCGCAGCGCGATCACCGAGCACGGCAGCAAGGTCGGCGGCGATGTCATCGGCAAGGTCGAGGCAGCGCTGGCTGACCTGGAAACCGCGATGAAGGGCGACGACAAGGCACAGATCGAAGCCAAGTCGAAGGCACTGGAAGAAGCTGGCCAGTCGCTGTTCGCTGCTGCTTCGGCCGACCAGGGCGGTGCCCCGGGTGCCGACGCCGGCAATGCCGGCAAGGCGCAGGACGACGTGGTCGACGCTGAGTTCACCGAAGTCAAGGACGACAAGAAGTCCTGATCCGGACCGACGCGGGACGCTGGCCACCAGCGTCCCGTTGTCGCATCAGGGTCCTGACCGCCCACCGGCGTGTCGGGGCGCCCGACGCAAGAGCGGACCTGGTTCCGCTCTTCCGCTTTGACGAATCCCGACGTTCCGGAACCCGATTCACGATATGAGCAAGCGCGATTACTACGAAGTGCTGGGCGTTGCCCGCACCGCCACCGACGAAGAGCTGAAGAAGGCCTACCGTCGCTGCGCGATGAAGTTCCACCCGGACCGCAACCCGGGCGATACGGCGGCCGAAGCCTCCTTCAAGGAGTGCAAGGAAGCCTACGAAGTACTGTCCGACGGCAACAAGCGCCGCATGTACGACAGCCACGGCCACGCCGCGTTCGAGCACGGCATGGGCGGCGGTGGTCCGGGCGGCCCGGACATGAACGATATCTTCGGCGATATCTTCGGCAACATCTTTGGTGGCGGCGGTGGTCCGCGCCAGGCCCGTCGCGGCGCCGACATCGGCTACGTGATGGAGCTGGACCTGGAAGAAGCCGTGCGCGGCGTCGAGCGCCGCATCGAGATTCCGACCCTGGCCGAGTGCAGCGACTGCGATGGCAGTGGCTCCGAGGACGGCAAGGTCGAGACCTGCAACGTCTGCCATGGCCGTGGCCAAGTGCGCATCCAGCGCGGCATCTTCGCCATGCAGCAGGCCTGCCACAACTGCGGCGGCCGTGGCCAGATCATCGCCAAGCCCTGCAAGACCTGCCATGGCAACGGCCGTGTCGAGGAAGACAAGGTGCTGTCAGTGAAGGTGCCGGCCGGCGTCGATACCGGTGACCGCATCCGCCTGCAGGGCGAGGGTGAAGCCGGGCCGGCCGGTACGCCGCCGGGCGACCTGTACGTGGAAGTGCGCGTGCGCGAGCATGCGATCTTCCAGCGCGATGGCGACGACCTGCACTGCGAAGTGCCGATCCGCATCTCGCAGGCGGCACTGGGTGACACCGTGCGCGTGGCCACGCTCGGCGGCGAGGCGGAGATCCGCATCCCGGCCGAGACCCAGACCGGCAAGCTGTTCCGCCTGCGTGGCAAGGGCGTACGTTCGGTGCGCAGCCGCAGCGAGGGTGACCTGTACTGCCGTGTGGTGGTGGAGACCCCGGTCAACCTCACCAACGAGCAGCGCAAGCTGCTGGAGCAGTTCGAAGCCACCTTCGTTGGTGAGGAAGCGCGCAAGCATTCGCCGAAGTCGGCCACCTTCATCGATGGCGTGAAGGGCTTCTGGGACCGCATGACGTCCTGAGTTCTCAACGCAAGCATTGAACGGTAGCGCCGGGCCATGCCCGGCGTTTTCGTATGCGGTCAGCGGAAAAACGCCGCAGGTGTCTGCCCCAGCTGCCGCTTGAACATGCTGGTGAACGCGCTTGGGCTGTCGTAACCCATCGCCAGCGCGACATCGATGACCTTGTCGCCGACGGCCAGCCGTTCCAGTGCGGCCAGCAGCCGCGCCTGTTGTCGCCACTGCCCGAAGGTCATGCCCAGTTCGCTGGCGAAATGGCGCTGGATGGTTTTCACGTCCACCTGCAGGGCCTGCGCCCAATCCTGCAGCGTGGCGTCGTCGCCGGGATGCTTCTGGATGTGCTGGCAGATCCGCTGCAGGCGCGGGTCGGTGGGCGAGGGCAGGTGCAGCGGCAGCACGTCCATGCGGTGCAGCTCGTCCAGCAGCAGGCGCACCACGCGGCCGTCGCGGCTGTCGTCCACATGCGCGGTCTCGATCAGGCTGGCGGCCAGCAGCAGCTCGCGCAGCAGCGGCGCCACCTGTACCGCGAACGCTTCGTCCGGCAGCTGCGGCGCGAAGTCCGGCTCCACGTACAGGCTGCGCATGTGTACTTCGGCGATGCAGTCCACCGCATGGGCCATGCCGGCCGGGACCCAGATCGCGCGGGTTGAAGGCACTACCCAGCGGCCGCCGTCTGCACGCACCACCATCAGTCCGGACATGGCGAACACCAGCTGGTGACGCCGGTGCCGGTGGGGCGCGATGTGGGTCCCGGGCTTGTAATGGCGGGCGCGGCAGGTCACTGGGCGGTGCACCGGAACCTCGTTCCACGGCGCGGTCTCGCGGACCTGGCAGGGGATGTCCTTTTTGCGATATGCCATGACCCGAACGCGGCAGAAGGGAGGGGGAGGTCACCGTAGCATGCGTGGCTCGCCCCCAACCTGACTGTATCCATGTCGACCCTGGCTTCTCCCGCAACCACCTCACGCCCGGTGGCCCCCGGCGTGCTGGCCGCCATCTCCACCTCGCATGTCGTCAACGACATGATGCAGTCGCTGATCCTGGCCATCTATCCAGTGATCAAGGGCGGCTTCAACCTCAGCTTCACCCAGATCGGCCTGATCACGCTGACCTACCAGCTCACCGCCTCGATCTTCCAGCCGTTGATCGGCATGGCTACCGACCGCCGCCCGGCGCCGTACTCGCTGCCGATCGGCATGGCCTCGACCCTGTGCGGCATGCTGCTGCTGGGCTTCGCACCGAACTACGCGGTGGTGCTGATGGCGGCGGCGATGGTCGGCATTGGTTCGGCCATCTTCCATCCGGAAGCCTCGCGCATCGCGCGGCTGGCCTCGGGCGGTCGCCATGGTTTCGCGCAGTCGGTGTTCCAGGTCGGTGGCAACTTCGGTACCGCGCTGGGCCCGCTGATTGCAGCGGCGGTGATCGTGCCGTATGGCCAGCATGCCGCATCGTGGTTTGCCGGCGCCGCCCTGATCGGCATCGCATTGCTGACCTATGTGGGCCGCTGGTATGCACTGCACCTGGGCACACCGCGTCCGGCCAGTACCGCGTCGATGGCCCTGCGGCATCCGTCGCGCACCGTGGCCAAGGTGCTGGCGATCCTGCTGGTGCTGATCTTCAGCAAATACTTCTACATGGCCAGCATCGGCAGCTACTTTACCTTCTACCTGATCCACCACTTCGGCATTCCGGTGGCACAGGCGCAGCTGCATCTGTTCGCGTTCCTGGTGGCATCCGCCGCCGGTGGCTTCCTCGGCGGCCCGCTGGGTGACCGCATCGGCCGCAAGCCGATCATCTGGACCTCGATCCTGGGCGTTGCGCCGTTCGCACTGATGCTGCCGCATGCCGATCTGTTCTGGACCACGGTGCTGGCGGTGCTGATCGGTTTCGTGCTGTCCTCTGCGTTCTCGGCCATCGTGGTCTATGCGCAGGAAATGATGCCGCACCGGATCGGCATGGTGTCCGGCCTGTTCTTCGGTTTCGCGTTCGGTATGGGCGGGCTGGGTGCCGCCGTGCTGGGCCTGCTGGCGGACAAGACCAGCATCGAGTACGTCTATCAGCTGACTGCGTTCCTGCCGCTGCTGGGCATCGTGGCGGCGTGGCTGCCGCCGTCGCGGCCTGCTGCTCACTGAGGGGTTTTGGTTTGCAGGGCTTGCAGCCCTGCACCCGCAGAGGCAACGGCAACAGCCGAAGCGCGCTATCCGTGGGGTGGCGGGGTGGGTCCGGTGGCGGGGGCCGCTGCAAGTACGTCCATGTAAGCTCGGTCGCCGCATCCATGCGGCTCACGCCCCCGCCACCGGACCCACCCCGCCTTCGACGGTTTTCCGCGATCTGTTGGAACAGCGTCCGGCACTGGTAGGTGTCGACCTTGGTCGACACGGTAGATCCATGCCATGCGTGGATGAATTCATTCGATATCTGACAGATGTGTCGACCAAGGTCGACACCCACCAACAGCCGCAGTTACCAACAGCCGCGTGAACCTGTCGAAGGCGGGGCGGTGTCGGAGTGCGGGGTGTCAGCCGCATGGATGCGGCTGCCAAGCCTACACGGACGTACTTGCGGCGTCCCCGCACTCCGACACCGCCCCGCCACCCCACGGATAGCTCGCTTTTGCCGTTGCCGTTGCCGTTGCCGTTGCTTGCAGCTTCGGCAGGTGCAGGGCTGCAAGCCCTGCCGAAAACCCCCTTGGGCGTAGAATGCGGCCATGAGCGAATCCCTTGATAACCACCTGGTCCACGGCCGCCGCCAGCGGCCCGACGGTCCGTCGCCGATCGATGTCATCTCGGTCCAGTCGCAACTCGTCTACGGTCATGCCGGCAACAGCGCGGCAATCCCGCCGATGCGCGCGCTGGGCGTGCGTGTGGCAAGCATTCCGACGGTGCTGCTCAGCAACGCGCCGTTCTACGACACCACGCGTGGCCGCGTGCTGCCGGCCGACTGGTTCGCCGACCTGCTGCTCGGCAGCCACGAGCGCGGCCTGCCGCAACGCGCGAAGATGCTGGTGTCCGGCTACTTCGGCAGCACCGCCAACGGTGCCGCCTTCGCCGACTGGCTGGACGCGATCCTGCCGGGCTGCCCGCAACTGCGTTATTGCCTGGACCCGGTGATCGGTGACACCCACACCGGCCCGTACGTGGAACCGGGCCTGGAAGCGATCTTCGCCGAGCGCCTGCTGCCCCATGCCTGGCTGGTGACCCCGAACGCCTTTGAACTCAATCGCCTGACCGGCATGCCAGCGCTGGCCGAGGCCGATGCCATCGCCGCCGCGCGCACGCTGCTGGATCGCGGCCCGCATTGGGTGATCGCGCACAGCGTGGGCGGCACCCCGGGTGAACTGGTAACCCTGGCCGTTGGCCGCGAGGAAACCTGGCGCTGGACCTCGCCGTTGCTGCCAGTGGACGTGGCAGGCACCGGTGATGTGCTGATGTCGCTGGTGGTGTCGTTCCTGCTGCGCGGCGAATCGATGCAGCAAGCTATCTCGCGCGCGATTGCCGGCACCCATGCGGCGCTGGAGGCGACCCTCGACAACGGCTTCGAAGAGTTCGACGTGATTGCTGCAGCGCCGGCGGCGCTGGCCGAAGGAACGCGCTTCCGCGCCGAACGCGTGGCATGAGCGGCCTGGACCCACGCACGCCGCGCACGGTCGGCATCATCGGCAGTGCCGGCGCCTACGGGCGCTGGCTGACCCGCTTCTTCCAGCAGCACATGCAGCTGCAGGTGATCGGCCACGATCCGGCCGATCCGGACTCGCATACGCCGGAACAGCTGCTGGCGCAGGCTGACGTGTTGGTGTTCTCGGCACCGATCCGGCATACGCCGGCTCTGATTGCCGCGTACGTGCAGCAGTCGGCCGGCCGCGAGCAGGACCGGCTGTGGCTGGACGTGACCTCGGTAAAAGAAGCGCCGGTGCAGGCGATGTTGGCCTCTCAAGCCGAAGTGGTCGGCCTGCACCCGATGACCGCGCCGCCCAAGGCGCCGACCCTGAAGGGCCGGGTGATGGTGGTCTGCGAAGCGCGGCTGCGGCACTGGCAACCGTGGGTTGATACGCTGTGCACGGCGTTGCAGGCTGAGTGCGTGCGCGCCACGCCGCAGCATCACGACCAGATGATGGCGCTGGTGCAGGCGATGGTGCATGCCACCCACCTGGCCCAGGCCGGCGTGCTGCGCCAGTACCAGCCGCAGCTGGGCGACCTGGCCGCGATGATGCCGTACCGGTCGGCATCGTTCGAACTGGATACGGCGATCATCTCGCGCATCCTGTCGCTGAACCCCGCGATCTACGAGGACATCCAGTTCGGCAACCCGTACGTGGCGCCGATGCTGGAGCGCTTGGTCGGCCAGCTGCAGGCCCTGCAGGCCCAGGTCGGGCAGGGCGACGACACTGCACGCAGTGCATTCCGTGAGCAGCTGTTGTTGGCCAATCGCAATGCCTTCGGCGAGCAGGAACTGGCTGACGGCAACTACACGTTCGAACGCGTGGGTTACCTGTTGGCGGACCTCACCGAGCGCAACGCGCTGTCGGTGCATTTGCCGGAGGACCGGCCGGGCTCGCTGCGTGAACTGTTGAACGTGTTCGAGCAGCACCGCATCAGCCTGGCCTCGATCCATTCCTCACGCACGCCCGGGGGCGAGGTGCATTTCCGTATCGGATTCGTGGCCGGCAGTGATCCGACGGCGATCCGTCGGGCAGCGGCCGAGGTGGACGCCAGCGGCATCGGACGGGTGCTGGGCTGAGCACATTCATCCACAGGTGGTGTGGATGGTTTATGAGCAAAGGTGTGGATAACCGCGCGCAGCCCTTGGCAGCCAAGGCTGTCAAGATGCCTGGTGAAAAATTGACCATGCTTTTTTGTAGCGTCGAGCCATGCTCGACCGCCTTTGGCAAAAAGCATGTCGACCAAGGTCGACACCCACCAGAGCGGGGCGGAATGAAATCCGGTAGCGCCGGGCATGCCTGGCGAGCCTCAGATCGTCAGCCTCAGCTCACCGCCGCTTGTTGTGAATTCGCGGCCATTGCGCACCAGCTGGCGCCCGTCATCCAGCTCATAGCGTGGCGTAGCTTCGGAGTGGTGCCCGCTGCCACTCGCTTCGGGCTTGAACTCGATGATGATGTGGCTTTCGCCGTTGCTGTCGACGGCGGGGAACTGACGGAACGACATCGTGCACCTCCTTCAGCGGATGCTGCTGTTGCGCGGCCAGCTTGGCCGCGCCGATGTTAGCCGGATGTCATCAATCGATGAACTGCAGGCGTGCCAGTTCAGCGTACAGTCCGTCTTCGGCCAGCAGCTGTGCATGCGTGCCCTCGGCGACGATGCGGCCCTGGTCCATCACCACGATGCGGTCGGCCTTGAGCACGGTGGCCAGGCGGTGGGCGATGACCAGCGTGGTGCGACCCGCCATCAACCGTTCCAATGCCTGCTGCACGCTGTGTTCGCTCTGTGCATCCAGCGCGCTGGTGGCTTCATCCAGCAGCAGGATCGGCGCATCCTTCAGCAGCGCGCGGGCAATCGCCACACGCTGCTGCTGGCCACCGGAAAGGCGGGCACCGCGCTCACCCAGCTCGCTGTCATAGCCCTGCGGCAACGCGCGCAGGAAAGCATCGGCCTCGGCGGCACGCGCGGCATCCTCGACTTCCGCGTCGCTGGCCTGCAGGCGGCCATAGCGGATGTTGTCGCGTGCACTGGCCGCGAACAGCGTCGGCTGCTGCGGCACCAGCGCCAGCTGCGCGCGCAGCTCGGCCGGGTCGACCTGGCGCACGTCGATGCCGTCCACGTCGATGTGGCCGCTGGCTGGGTCATGGAAGCGCAGCAGCATCGAAAGCACCGTGCTCTTGCCCGCACCTGACGGACCCACCAGCGCTACGGTCTCGCCGGGGCGCACATGCAGGTTGAAGTGGTCCAGTGCGGCCTGGTCTGGTCGCTGCGGGTAGTGGAACACCACGTCGTCGAATCGTATCTCGCCACGCAGCGGTTGCGGCAACGCGTGCGGCTGGGCCGGCGCGCGGATCTCGATGTCTTCCTGCAGCAGCTCGCCGATGCGGCCCATGCCGCCGGCGGCGCGCTGCAGCTCATTCCATACTTCGGCCAGCGCGCCCACCGAACCGCCGCCGATCAATGCATACAGCACGAACTGACCCAGCGTGCCGGCGCTGAGGCGGCCGTCGATGACGTCGTGCGCGCCCAGCCACAACACGCCGACGATGGCGCCGAACACCAGCAGGATGGCGCTGGCGGTGACCAGCGACTGCGCGCCGATGCGGCGCCGAGCGGCACCGATGGCATCACCGAGTGCCTTGTCAAAGCGTCCGCGTTCATAGGGTTCGCGCGCATGTGCCTGTACCGTGCGCACCGCTCCCAGCGTCTCACTGGCCAGGCTGTTGGCGTCGGCGATGCGGTCCTGGCTGTTGCGTGCGACGGTGCGCAGCTTGCGTGCGCCGATGATGATGGGCAGCACCGCCAGTGGGATGCCAAGCAGCGACCACGCCGCCAGCCGGGGACTGGTCACAAACAGCATCGCCAGGCTGCCGATGACAGTGACCGTGCTGCGCAGAGCCACCGACATGGTCGAGCCGACCACGCTGCGCAGCAGTTCGGTGTCTGCGGTCAGGCGCGAAACCAGCTCTCCGCTGCGGCTGCGGTCGTGGAAGCCGGCGCCCAGCTGGATCAGGTGGGCATACAGCTGGCTGCGCAGGTCGGCCACGACTTTCTCGCCAAGCAGCGACACGAAGTAGAAGCGCGCGGCCGTGCCCAACGCCATCACTACCGCCACCAGCATCAGCAGGGCGAACGCACGGTTGATCTGGCCGCCGCTGCTGAAACCATGATCGATCATCTGCTTCACCGCCGGAGGCAGGCTCAGCGTGGCGGCCGAAGACACCGCCAGGGCCAGCAGCCAGGCGGTGAACAGCCCGCTGTGGCGGCGTACGAATGGCCACAGCGTGCGCAGGCTGCCGAGGCGCCGCAGCGGCGGGGTCGAAGCGGGGGCGTCGTCCTTGTCAGTCATCCTGGTCGTCTTCTATGCGGATACGGTCACGGGTGGCGTCGCGCAGGCGGATTTTCAATGCGTCGACCTGATCGGCAGGCAGTTCGATCCGCAGGCACACACCGTTGGCATCGAACTGTTCATCGCGCTTTTCCGCGCTGAAGGCGGGCAGGGTGGCGTGCAGGGTGCCGAGGTCCTCAAAGCCAGCCAGCAGCTGCAACCGGGCCAGCGCCACCAGCGGCAGGCGCGGGGCGGTGCGCAGGCACTCGGCGGCGGCGCCACCGTAGGCGCGTACCAGGCCACCGGCGCCGAGTTTGATGCCGCCGAACCAGCGCGTCACCACCACCATCACCCGGTCGAAGCCCTGCCCGTCGATCGCCGCAAGGATCGGACGTCCAGCCGTGCCGGCCGGCTCGCCATCGTCGCTGGAACGATAGTCCTGGCCGTGCCGGTAGGCCCAGCAGTTGTGGGTGGCATCGGTCACCGCGACCTGCTGCAGGAACGCCATGGCCGCTGCGGCGCCGTCGATGGGCGCGGCCTGGGTGATGAAACGGCTGTGTTTGACTTCCAGCGTGTGGCTGACCGGCTGGGCGAGGGTATTCAGCATTCCCGTCATTCTACGGGGTTGCCGGGTGTTCCCGTCCGCTTCAATCGTCCAGCAGCGGCCGCAGGTCGCGCGGCAGGCGCGCTTCCGGGTACTGCTGCATGTAGCGCTCCAGGCTGGCACGGGCCAGATCGCGCTGGCCGTCGTCGCGTCGTGTGCGGATTTTCTGCAGCCACTGCCGGCGCGGCAGTCGTGCGTCGGCGTCCACTTCGGCCTGCACGGCATCCGCGCTCAGGCGCGCATCGCTGCCGCGGCGCATGATGCCCGGTGCGGAACGGCTGGGAGCCTCACGCTTCATCGAGGTGATCTCCACCCGATCCAGCGCCTGCGCCCGCTCGACCTCTGCTGCATTGGCGGCCGGTGCGCTGGCCGCGCGTGCTTTCAGTGCCCCGGACGCTGCCGGCGCGAGGGCCGGTGCCGGTGTGGGTGCCGAGTAGGCGGCGGGTGCCGGTGGCGCAGGTGGCGCAGGCGGCGCCGCTGCCGGTGCGGGCGGGAGGGCCGCAAAGGAGACATCGGCGGCCGCATCCGCAGCCATCGATCGTGCTGCCTGGGCCGACGCTTCATCGGGTTCGGCCGGAACGGGCTTGGACGCCCGCGCGATGGCCGGTGCCGGGGCGGCGGCAACGGGGGCCGCCTCGGGTGCTGCGGGCGCAGTAGCAGGATCCGCTGCCACCAACGCGCTGTCGGCTGCGCGGTTGCCAGCGGCCTGATCGGCAGCCGCGCTGTCTTCTGCCGCAGCCGGTGCCGCAGCCACGGCCGCCTCACCGGCCGGAATCGGCGGCGGTTCCGGACGCAGCTGCCAGGCGATGCCGATGGCGAACACCATCGAGGCGGCGATGCCGAACACGGCCGGCCAACGCGGGCGTGTGCGCTGCGTGCGCGGCGCCTCCGGAGAGGCCACTGCATCGGCAGGCGGAGCATCCACGGCGGCACGGGCCGCGGCCAGAATGGCGGTGTCCAGTTCAGCCGGCGGTGCCTGTTCGGCGCGACGGCCGAGCAGCCGGGACAGCTCGCGTTCTTCCGGCGTCAGTGGTTCGTCTCGGTTCATGCGTTCAATCCCGCACGCAGCTTGTCCATCGCATAGCGCAGCCGCGATTTCACGGTTTCCCGGCCTACGCCGGTGATCTGGCCGATCTCCTCCAGGCTCAGTTCCTGATCCAGCCGCAGCTGCAGCACTTCGCGCTGCTCCGGCGGCAGTTGTTCCATCGCCAGCTGGATGCGGCGACGTTGCTCGAATTCGGATAGCTCGCCCTCCGGGGTCTGCCCATCCTCGATCGCGGCCAGGCGCAGATCGGCGTCGGCCGGCGCGGCGGGGCGATGACGGGCGGCACGCCAATGGTCATTCAGGCGGTTGTGGGCGATGCGGAACAGCCAGGTGCTGAACGCGGCCTCGGGCTGCCAGCCGGCGCGGGCGCTGATCACCCGCTGCCAGACGTCCTGGAAGATCTCCTCGGCCAGCGCGTTGTCGCGCAGTTGCCGCAGCAGGAAGCCGAACAGGCGCTTGCGGTGGCGCGCATACAGGCTTTCGAAGGCGCGCAGGTCGCCACCGGCCCAGGCCAGCATCAAGGCTTCATCGGTTGGCAGTGCGCTGGCTTCCACGGCGTACAGGGTAAGGCCTGCGGGCGATGGCGCATAGCCGGTGGCGGGGGCGGACAGGGCGAGGGTCATGGCTCTGATGGGGCTACGGACAGCAGGAAAAACGTACGGGTGCACGATTCGGGGTTTACGGGCTTCCATTGCCCCCCGGGTGGCGCGCTATGCTCGGCGGCTCAGGGGAGGCGACGCACAGACGGCGCCAAGAGATTGTCATTTGTCCACGCATGCTGAACCGGCGGAAGAGTCACCACACGAGGCCGTGCTGAGCACGGCGCTGGTGCGCGCGTTGCATGCGCTTTTGCCGGAAACGGCCGTGGTTCGCGTTGGCTGGGACGACCCGCAGCTCGGTCGTGGCCAGGGCGGCTGGCCGTCGCCAGCAGTTGCCGGCCAGGTGGCCGCGGAGCCGGGAATCGGCGAGGGTCAGCATGGCTGGGAATACGACGGTGCGCGGTTGCTGTTGTCGGTAGCCGGGGCGGCGCCTTCGCCTGCATGGTGGGGGGTTGCCCGGCAGGCAATGGAACTGGCGCTGCAGCGCGGCCGCCAAGCCGGCCAGATCAAGGCACTGGAAGAGGCCGAGCGGCTGCAGCAGGCCCTGTTCCAGATTGCCGATCTGGCCGGTGCCGATCTGGAAATGCCCGAGATGCTGCGCCACGTGCATGGCGTGCTCGGCACGCTGATGTATGCCGAGAACTGCTACATCGTGGAATACGACGATGTGCGCGACCAGATCCGGTTCCTGTACTTTGCCGATCAGGTCGATGACTTCGTCGCCGATCCCACGCAGAGCCATGACGCCAGCGAGATGCCGCGCAGCCTGACCGTGGCGCTGCTGCGCCATGGCAAGCCGCTCAGTGGCCCTTCGCGCAAACTGCTGGCGCAGGTGATGGAACAGGAGCATGACCCGCAGCGCGGTCCCGAAAGCCTGGACTGGCTGGGCGTGCCGATGCTGCGCGACGGCCGCGTCTGCGGGGCCATCGTGGTTCAGAGCTATGAACAGGCCGCCCGCTACGGCGAGGCCGAGCGCGCACTGCTGGGCTTCGTCGCCCAGCACGTGCAGACCGCGATGGATCGGCGCCAGGCGCAGGTCCGGTTGGAACAGCAGGTGGCGCGGCGCACCCAGGAACTGCAGCGGGCCAACCACAGCCTGCAGGACGAGGTAGCCGAGCGTCGTCGTGCCGAACAGCTGCAGACCGCCCTGTACAACATCGCCGAAATGGCGATGTCGGCCGACAGCCTGGCTCAGTTCTACGGGCAGGTGCACGGCGTGGTCGGGCGCCTGCTCGACGCGCGCAATTTCTACATCGCCCTGGTCAACCCGGCCGGCAACGGCCTGGATTTCGTGTATTCGGTGGACGAGCACAATGCCAGCCGCGCGCCACGGCCCTTCAGCCGGGGCCTGACCGAATACGTGGTGCGCAACCGGCGCCCGCTGCTGGCCTCGCGCGCGCAGATCGATGCGCTGCTGGCCAGTGGCGAGGTGCGTGAATCCGGTGCACGTTCGCACTGCTGGCTGGGCGTGCCGCTGCTGCGCGACGACGAAGTGGTCGGCGCGATCGTGGTGCAGAGCTACAGCGAAAACAGCACGTTCAGCGTTCACGACCAGCGCCTGCTGACCTTCGTCGCCCAGAACATCGGTACCGGCCTGGCCCGTCAACGCGACCAGCAGCGGCTGCGTTCGGCGCATGCCGAACTGGAAAAGCGCGTGGAAGAACGTACCCGCGAGCTGGCCGAGGTCAACGAAAAGCTGCTCGGGCAGATCGGCGAGCGGCTGCGGGCCGAGCAGCGGCTCACCCATCAGGCCATGCACGATGCGCTGACCGGCCTGCCCAATCGCCTGCACCTGCTGGATCGACTGCAGGATGCGCTGGTGCTGGCCAGGCGTGAGGGTGGCCCGGTGTTCGCCGTACTGTTCCTCGATCTGGATCGCTTCAAGCTGGTCAACGACAGCATCGGGCATGCCGCCGGCGATCGCATGCTGGAGGAAGTGGCCAAGCGCATCGTATCGATGGCCGGCGCCGACGACGTGGTGGCACGGCTGGGCGGTGATGAATTCGCGGTGCTGCTGCAATGCCCGCAAGGTCTGGCCCAGGCACTGGATTTCGGCCAGCGGCTGCTGCTGGCGTTGCAGGAATCGATGTGGATCGCCGGGCGCGAACTGTTTCCGTCCGGCAGCCTGGGCATTGCCCTGTGGAATCCGCGCTACCGCACCGGAGAAGAGCTGCTGCGCGATGCGGATGCGGCCATGTACCGGGCCAAGGCGCAGGGCCATGACCGCTGTGCGATTTTCGACGAGGACATGCGCGAAGAAGCCATGCGCAGCCTGGACCTGGAAGCCGACCTGCGCCGTGCGATCAACAACCGCGATTTCGTACCGTTCTACCAGCCGATCGTGCGCTTGTCCGACGGTGAAGTGGTCGGCCACGAGGCGCTGCTGCGCTGGCAGCATGAGCGCCGTGGCCTGCTGCTGCCCGGCGCGTTCCTGGAGCTGGGCGAGGAAAGCGGCCTGATCGAGCAGGTCGACTGGCTGATCTACGAACAGGTGATCATTGGCCTCGCCGAAGGCGGGCACAGCTATGTATCGGTCAACGTATCACCGCGGCATTTCCGCTCTGCAGAGTTCAGCGGCCGCCTGTTCGGCCTGCTGGACGCATACGGGGCCGATCCGCAGCGGCTGCGGCTGGAAATAACCGAGGTGGCGCTGCTGGATGATGCCCCGCACACCCTGCGCATCCTGCAGGGGCTGCGCGAGCGCGGCATCCAGGTGCAGCTGGACGATTTCGGTACGGGCTTCTCCGCGCTGTCCTACCTGCACCGTTTCCCGATCAGCACGTTGAAGATCGACCAGAGTTTCATCGCTGGCCTGCATGGGCCGGAAGTGCAGAGCACGCGCGCGCTGGTCGAGGGCGTGCTGTCGCTGGCGCGCACGCTGGGCATCGAAACCATCGGCGAAGGAATCGAGACCGAGGCGCAGCGGCAGACCCTGCGCGAACTGGGTTGCGACTACGGCCAGGGCTACCTGTTGGGGCGGCCCGCCCCGTGGTCGCACGCGGCGGCCTGAGCCCACCGCGTGCGGCTGCATCAACGCAGGGCAGCGCGACGCTTCTCGTCGATCCACTTCGAGGCCTGGGCCGGCTGGTAGTTCTGCATCCACTCCAGCATCGCTTCGATGTCCGAGCCGTACCACAGGTCCTGGCGCTGGTCCGGGTGCAGGAAGCGCTCTTCCACCATGCGATCGATCATGCCGATCAGCGGGGCGTAGAAACCTTCCACATCGAGGAAGGCGCACGGCTTGTTGCCGATGCCCAGCTGGCGCCAGGTCAGCATTTCAAAGATCTCTTCCATGGTGCCGAAGCCGCCGGGCAGGGCGACGAAGCCGTCAGCAAGATCGAACATGCGCGACTTGCGCTCATGCATCGAACCGACGATCTCCAGTTCGGTCAGGCCGCGGTGGGCCACTTCCCAGTCGGCCAGCTGGCGCGGGATCACGCCGGTCACCTCGCCGCCAGCGGCGAGCACGGCATTGGCCACGGTTCCCATCAGGCCGACGTTGCCGCCGCCATACACCAGGCGCAGGCCGTCGCGGGCAATGCGGTCGCCCAGGGCAATGGCGCGTTCGGTGTAGGCCGGCTTGCTGCCAGCGTTGGAACCACAGTACACACAGATCGATTTCATGGATCTTCCTGTCTCTTGGCCGGAAACGAAAACGCCCCGTCGCCAACCGCAGGGCGGTCGGGGACGGGGTGTCCTTGGATTATGAGCCCTTCTGTAGAGCCGAGCCATGCTCGGCTGCTCTTCGTTCAGATCGCGGCAAAGGCCGAGTCGAGCATGGCTCGACTCTACAAACGCCAAGCAGGCTTACGCGGCAGCGGCCTGTTCGCGGCGCGGGCCTTCACGCAGGGCACGGCCGACCATCCCCACCAGCAGGTCCAGCTCCTCGCTGTCCATGCCGAAGTGCGGGGTGAAGCGCAGCGAGTTCTCGCCACCGTGGATCACGTTGATGCCGTGCTGGCGCAGCCATTCTTCGGTGGAATTGGCGCCGTAGCACTTGAACTGCGGCGCCAGCTCGCAGGAGAACAGCAGGCCGGTACCCTGCACCTTGGTGATCAGGCCGCCCAGCTCGTTCTTCAGCTGCTCCAGCTTGCGTACGGCTTCGGCGCCACGTTCGGCGATGTTGGCGCGCACCTGTGGGGTCAGCTGGGCCAGCGTGGCGCAGGCCACGTCCAGCGCACGCGGGTTGCTGGTCATGGTGTTGCCGTAGATGCCCTTGCGGTACAGCTGCGCGGCATGCTCGGTCACCGCCAGCACCGACAGCGGGTACTGCGCGGCGTTCAGCGCCTTCGAATAGGTTTCCATGTCCGGCGGGTCCAGGCCTTCGAAGCCCGGGTAATCGACCACCGAGAGCACGCCATGCGCGCGCAGGCCGGCCTGGATCGAGTCGAGCAGCAGCAGGCTGCCATGCGCACGGGTCAGTTCGCGGGCCACGGCGTAGAACGACGGCGGCACCGAGCGGCCCGGGTCGCCTTCGCCCATCACCGGCTCCAGGAACACCGCCTCGATGAACCACTGGTTGCGTGCGGCGTCCTCGAACACCTTGCGCAGGCCGGCCTCATCGTACGGCGCCACGGTGATCACCGAATCCTCGCCACGGTAGCTGGCCAAGTGCTGCATGTAGCTCTTGCGGCTGGAATCGGAATACAGGGCAGGGCGGTCGGTACGGCCATGGAAGCTGCCCTTGACCACCACGCGCTTGATCGCAGCGCCAGCGTGGCGCGCACCCGGGTCGGTCTGCAGCTTGGCGTTGACGTCGGCGATGCGCGCGGCCAGGCCGACCGCTTCGGAGCCGGAATTCAGGCACATGAAACGGGCGAATGGGCAGCCGCCACGGCGATGGCCGATCTCGGCGCGCAGGGCGGTGATGAAGCGCTGCTGCGACAGGCTGGGGGTCATGATGTTGGCCATCACCTGCGGGCGGGCCATTGCCTCCAACACGGCGTCCGGGGTGTGCCCGAAGCCGAGCATGCCGTAGCCGCCAGCGTCGTACAGCACGGCGCCCTTCAGGGTGACCACCCACGGGCCGCGCGCAGCCAGTGCCACGTACGGGGTCACCGCGTCATCGGCGTAGAAGTTGACGAAACCATCCTGCATCGCGTCGATCTGCGCCTGTTCGTCCTGCGCCAGCAGCGGCCCCAGGTCGGCCTGCACGCGCGCGAATTCCTCGGCGGCGGCGTCCACCGCGGCGATCAGCTGCGGGTGGTTGGCGGACAGGGCGGTCAGCGTGGCGTCGTCCAGGCCGGAGGTGAGGCGGGTGCCGGGCTGGGCGCGCAGGGGGGCGAGGCGTTCGATGAAGCTCATTGCAGATCTCCTGAAACGATGGGTCGCACGGGCCTTCAAATGCAAAACGCGCGTCATCACGCGCGCTTGGGGGCAGGCTCGTGCAGCGGACTTCCAACTCGATGCTAGCACTTGTTTTTTTGCGCGATAACCCCGCAGAAACCTGCTGCATAGCAGCATTTTGCGCGACGTTCGCCGCGAAGCGAGCCGGCTCGCAGACGCTGGACGTACAATGCGCGCCATTGTCGACCTGTTGCCGCCCACTGCCTTGAAGAAGTCCGATTTCCACTACGACCTGCCGGCTGAACTGATCGCGCAGGCTCCCTTGGCCGAACGTTCCGCCAGCCGCCTGATGCTGGTGCCGGCCGCACCTGCGCCCTTCACCGATCTGCAGGTGCGCGACCTGCCGTCGCTGCTGCAGCCGGGCGACCTGCTGGTGTTCAACGACACCCGCGTGATCCCGGCGCGCCTGTTCGGGCAGAAGGCCAGCGGCGGCCGCGTGGAGATCCTGATCGAGCGCCTGCTCGGTGGCCAGCAGGCCCGTGCCCAGGTCGGCGCCAGCAAGTCGCCGAAGGCCGGCAGCCGCATTGCGCTGGATGCCGGTGGGGAGGCCGAGGTGCTGGGTCGCGACGGCGAGTTCTACGTGCTGCAGTTCCACGTGCCTGAGTCGCTGGAGCAGTGGCTGCTGCACGCTGGCCGCCTGCCGCTGCCGCCGTACATCCAGCGTGAGCCGGGCGTGGACGATCGCGAGCGCTACCAGACCGTGTTCGCGCGCGAAGTGGGCGCGGTGGCGGCACCGACCGCCGGCCTGCATTTCGACGAACCGCTGCTGGCCGCGCTGAAGGAGAAGGGCGTGGACTTCGGCCATGTCACCCTGCACGTCGGCGCGGGCACCTTCCAGCCGGTGCGCGCCGATGACCTGAAGGACCACGTGATGCACCGCGAGTGGCTGAACGTCGGCGCCGAACTGGTGCAGCAGGTGCGGCGCACGCGCGCCGCCGGCGGCCGGGTGATCGGCGTCGGCACCACCGTGGTACGCGCGCTGGAAAGCGCGATGCGCGATGGCGAGCTGCTGCCGTTTGCCGGTGAAACGCAGATCTTCATCACCCCGGGCTACCGCATCCGCAGCGTCGACGCGATGGTGACCAACTTCCACCTGCCGGAAAGCACGCTGCTGATGATGATCTCCGCGTTTGCCGGCAAAGAACGCGTGTTCGAGGCCTACCAGCATGCGATCGAGCAGCGCTACCGCTTCTTCAGCTACGGCGACGCGATGCTGCTGTTCCCGCAGGCGGGGTAGGGGGCTGACCTCTGCCTGATAGTGGTGGCTGCGCACCGTTGGTGCGCACTTGCAGGTGCCTGGAGACCAGGAAAGCCACGCAAGGCGTGGCTCTACTGCCCAGGTAGATCCACACCATGCGTGATGAATCCGGTAGCCCCGGCCATCCCGGGCAAACCGCTCCGCCGGGCATGGCCCGGCGCTACCGGAGCAGGGAGGGCGGTTTTGGGAGACAATGGGCAACTATTTGCCCGAATGACCGCTCCATGTCCCGATTGCAGTTCCAGCTCCAGACCCGCGACGGCCGTGCCCGCCGTGGCCGCCTGACCTTCCCGCGTGGCACGGTGGAAACGCCGGCCTTCATGCCGGTGGGGACCTATGGCTCGGTCAAGGGCATCCTGCCGGACCAGGTGCGGGCGCTGGGCGCCGAGATCATCCTCGGCAACACCTTCCACCTGTACCTGCGCCCGGGCCTGGACATCATCGCCGACCACGGCGGCCTGCACGGCTTCTGCCGCTGGGATGGCCCGATCCTGACCGATTCGGGTGGTTTCCAGGTGTTCTCGCTGGCCCACCGCCGCAAGATCACCGAGCAGGGCGTGACCTTCGCCTCGCCCACCGATGGTGCCCGCGTGTTCCTGGGCCCGGAAGAGAGCATGAAGATCCAGAAGGTGCTCGATTCGGACGTGGTGATGATCTTCGACGAGTGCACCCCTTATCCGGCCACCGAGGATGTGGCGCGCCGCTCGATGGAGCTGAGCCTGCGCTGGGCCCAGCGCAGCCGCAACGCGCATGACGAGCTGGGCAACGATGCGGCCCTGTTCGGCATCGTCCAAGGGGGCGTGCACACCGACCTGCGCAGCCGCTCGGCCGAGGCCCTGCAGGCGATCGGCTTCGACGGGTATGCCATCGGCGGCCTGGCCGTGGGCGAGCCGGAGCACGAGCGCAACGCCATGCTCGACCACCTGGACCCGGAGCTGCCGGGTGACCGACCGCGCTACCTGATGGGCGTGGGACGGCCGGAGGACCTGGTCGAGGGTGTCGCACGTGGCGTGGACATGTTCGACTGCGTGATGCCGACCCGCAATGCGCGCAACGGCCATTATTTCACCTCGTTCGGCACCGTCCGCATCCGTAATTCCCAGTACGCGCGCGACATGGACCCGATCGAGCCGGGCTGCGGCTGCGTGGCCTGCACCGGTGGCTATACCCGTTCCTACCTGCGCCACCTGGACCGCTGCAACGAGATGCTGGCGCCGATGCTGGGCACCCTGCACAACCTGTTCTATTACGAAAAGCTCATGGCCGACATCCGTGCGGCCATCGAGGCGGGAACCTTCCTGGCCTTCCGTGAGTCTTTCTACGCGGCACGCGGGGCGGTGGCCCCGCCCCTCTAACCCGGACGCCCCTGCCAAACGGTCCAAGGACGAACGCCCGGGGCCGTGGCATACTTCAAGGCTGACCCAGATCCGCGGTCGACACCCCCGCCCCTCAAGGGACGGGAGCGCCGCCCAACCAAAGGACCAACGATGAACCTGCTTGCTTTCCTGATTCCCGCCGCCCACGCCCAGGCCGCCGGCGGCCAACCGCAGGGCATGGGCCTGACCACGCTGCTGTTCCCGATCATCCTGATCGCCATCATGTACTTCCTGATGATCCGCCCGCAGATGAAGCGGCAGAAGGAGCACAAGGCCATGCTGGAGAAGATCAAGCGTGGCGATGAAGTGCTGACCAACGGCGGCATCGCCGGCATCGTCACCGACATCGGCGACAACTTCATCACCATTGAAGTGGCTGACAACGTGCGCATCCGCGTGCAGAAGGGCGCTGTCGGCAACGTGCTGCCGGCCGGTACCCTGAAGTCGGCCCAGTAAGCCACTCCCTTTCCGAAGCACAACCGCGGCGCCGGGGATGGCGCCGCGCGGGACCCAAGCAATGCTCGAATTTCCACGCTGGAAGTACGTCGTCATCCTGATCGTACTGGCGCTCAGCGCGCTGTACGCGCTGCCCAACATCTACCAGAAGGACCCGGCCATCCAGATCACCGCCAACCGTGGCGGGCAGATCGACGATGCGCTGCGCGACCGTGTGCTGGCCGACCTGAAAAAGGCCGGCATCGCCACCATCGGTGCCGAAAAGGAAGGGGAAAGCCTGATCGTCCGCCTGTCGGACCTGAAGTCGCAGTCCGCTGCCAGCGACGTCCTGCGTGACACCGTCGGCGAGAAGTACACCGTGGCGCTGAACCTGGCTTCGACCGTGCCGGACTGGCTGGCCAACCTCGGCGGTCGCCCGATGGTGCTGGGCCTGGACCTGCAGGGCGGCGTGCATTTCGTGCTGCAGGTCGACCAGAAGGCTGCCCTCGACAAGCGCCTGGATGCCTATACCGAAGACGTGCGCAGCACGCTGCGCGACGCCCGCATTCCGTACCAGTCGGTGGAACGCCGTGCCGACAACAGCATCGTGGCCAACCTGAGCCCGTCCGCCGGCGACGACGCCGCGCAGCGTGCGCGCGCCGCCCTGGTGAAGGCGCAGCCGACGCTGGGCTATGACGTCAGTGGCAACCGCATCACGGTCACCGTGCCGGAGACCGAGATCACCCAGATCGCCAATGGCGCCATCGAGCAGAACATCAACACCCTGCGCAACCGTGTGAACCAGTTGGGCGTGGCCGAACCGATCATCCAGCGGCAGGGTGCGGACCGCGTGGTCGTGCAGCTGCCGGGTGTGCAGGACACCGCCGAAGCCAAGCGCATGATCGGCGCCACCGCCACCCTGGAGTACCGCGCGGTGGTCGAGGGCAATGCGCAGGACGCCATCAATTCCGGCCGCATCCCGCCGGAGGCGAAGGTGTACCAGCGTCGTGACGGCCTGGGCCCGGTGCTGCTGAACAAGCGCGTGATCGTCACCGGTGACCAGATGGTCGGCGCGCAGGCGGTGACCGATCCGAACAGTGGCTCTCCGGCCGTCAGCGTGACGCTGAACAATGTCGGCGGCCAGCGCATGTTCGACTTCACCAGCGCCAACGTGAACAAGCCGATGGCGGTGGTTTACACCGAGCGCGTGCCGACCGTGACCGTCGTCGACGGCCAGGAAGTGCGTGGCTTCAAGGTCAACGAGGAAGTGATCTCGGTGGCCAACATCAATGGTGTGTTCGGCAAGAACTTCCAGACCACCGGCCTGCAGAAGAAGGAAGCCGAGGACCTGGCCAAGCTGCTGAAGTCGGGTTCGCTGGCTGCGCCGATGGACTTCGTCGAAGAGCGCGTGGTCGGCCCGAGCCTGGGCGCCGAGAACGTCAAGAACGGCATGCGCGCGGTCGTGTTCGCATTCCTGTTCACCCTGGTGTTCTTCAGCATCTACTACCGCATGTTCGGTGTGATCACGTCGGCGGCGATGCTGTTCAACCTGCTGATCGTGGTGGCGGTGATGTCGCTGTTCGGCGCGACCATGACCCTGCCGGGCTTCGCCGGCCTGGCGTTGTCGGTCGGCCTGTCGGTGGACGCCAACGTGCTGATCAACGAGCGTATCCGAGAAGAGCTGCGTGCCGGCGTGCCGGGCAAGACCGCGATCGTGACCGGTTACGAGCGTGCTTCGGGCACCATCCTCGACGCCAACCTGACCGGCCTGATCGTCGGTGTGGCGCTGTTTGCATTCGGTACCGGTCCGCTGAAGGGCTTCGCGCTGACCATGATCATCGGTATTTTCGCCTCCATGTTCACCGCGATCACCGTGTCGCGTGCGCTGGCGACGCTGATCTACGGCCGCCGCAAGAAGCTCCAGAACGTGGCCATCTGACGGGACGACACGCACATGAAACTGTTTCCGCTGCACATCCTCCCGAACGACACCAAGATCGACTTCATGCGCTGGCGCCATGTCGCCATGGCAGTCACCATCGTGGTGTTCCTGGCCTCGGTCGCCATCATCGGCATCAAGGGCTTCAACTACGCACTGGACTTCACCGGCGGCACCCTGATCGAAGCCCGCTTCGACAAGGCGGTGGACGTCGAGCAGGTCCGCACCAAGCTCGAGCAGAACGGCTTCGAAGGCGCGCAGGTGCAGAGCGTCGGTGGCAACACCGATCTGCTCATCCGCCTGGCGCCGCACGGCGAGCATGCGCCGGGCACCGGTGATGCCGCTGCCGAGGACAAGGCCACTGCCGCTGCCGTGGTGAAGGCACTGTCCACGGCTGACAACCAGGCCACCGTGCTGCGCAACGAGTTCGTCGGCCCGCAGATCGGCAAGGACCTGGCGATGAATGGCCTGTACGCCACCATCTTCATGCTGGCCGGCTTCCTGATCTACATCGCGGTGCGCTTCGAATGGAAGTTCGCGGTCACCGCCAGCATCGTGGCGATGTTCGACCTGATCGTGACGGTGGCTTACGTGTCCCTGCTGGGCCGTGAGTTCGACCTGACCGTGCTGGCCGGCTTGCTCTCGGTGATGGGCTTTGCGATCAACGACATCATCGTGGTCTTCGACCGCGTCCGCGAGAACTTCCGCAGCCTGCGCGTGGACTCGATGGAAGTGCTGAACCGCTCGATCAACCAGACGCTGTCGCGTACGGTGATCACCGCGGTGATGTTCTTCCTGTCCGCGCTGGCCCTGTACCTGTACGGTGGCAGCTCGATGGAAGGCCTGGCCGAGACGCACATGATCGGTGCAGTGATCGTGGTGCTGTCCTCGATCCTGGTGGCGGTGCCGATGCTGACGATCGGTTTCCTGCGCGTCAGCAAGCAGGACCTGCTGCCGAAGGCGAAGGACGTCGAGGCCTTGGCCCGTCGCCCGTAAGCGTCCCGCTGCACGCAACACGCAGAGAACCCCGCGCAAGCGGGGTTTTTTGTTGGCAGGGCTTGCAGCCCTGCACCTGCAGAGGCAACAGCAACAGCAACAGCAACAGCGGGCATTCCGTGGATTGGTGGGGCGGTGTCGGAGTGCGAGGGCGCCGCAAGTACGTCCCTGTAGGCTTGGCAGCCGCTTGCTCGTGCGCGCAGTCCTGCGCGCACGGCAAGGCCGGGGTTGGGCGTCCTGCCCAACCCGCCCGAGGCATGCCTCGGGCCCATGCGGCTGACACCCCGCACTCCGACACCGCCCCGCCTCTGACAGATCCCCACGGCTGTGGGTAGGTGTCGACCTTGGTCGACACATTTGTCAGATATCGAAACAATTCTGGGGTCAGATCCGTTTTCCTTCGAAAAACGGATCTGACCCCAAGAGCTGTTCCGACAGATCGCGGAAGACTGTCAAAGGCGGGGTGGGTCCGGTTGCGGGGGTGTCCGCGGCATGGATGCGCGGCCAAGCCCCCATGGACGGGTTAACGGCGTCCCCCGCAACCGGACCCACCCCGGCATCCCTCAGTAGCCCGGCTTTTGACGTTGCTGTTGAGGTTGCCGGCCAGCGGCCGGCACTACCGCAGGTGCAGGGTGCAACCCTGCAAAGAAACCCCACCCTACGCCAGCGTCGGTTGTGCATTCGGCCCCCGCACACTACGATCCTGCGGTTCGCGCGCACAGGCGCGCGCCCGTATTCCTGCTGAGCGCCCCGTGCGCCGCATCTGCCAACCCGAGGTATCCATGGTCATCAAACCGCGTGTCCGCGGCTTCATCTGCGTCACTACCCACCCGACTGGCTGCGAAGCCGCGGTCAAGCAGCAGATCGACTACATCCGCGCGCGTCCGCCCATCCAGAATGGTCCCAGGCGCGTGCTGGTCATCGGTGCCTCCACCGGCTACGGCCTGGCCGCACGCATTACCGCCGCGTTCGGCAGTGGCGCGGCAACGCTGGGCATCTTCTTCGAACGCCCGGGCAGTGAATCCAAGCCGGGTACCGCCGGCTGGTACAACTCGGCCGCGTTCCACAAGTACGCCGACGAAGCCGGCCTGTATGCCAAGAGCATCAACGGCGATGCCTTCTCCGATGAAGTGAAGGCCAAGACCATCCAAATGATCAAGGCCGATCTGGGCCAGGTCGACCAGGTCGTCTACAGCCTGGCGGCGCCGCGCCGCAAGCACCCCAAGACCGGCGAGATCATCAGCTCCACGCTGAAGCCGATCGGCGAGCCGATCACCCTGCGTGGCCTGGATACCGACAAGGAAATGATCACCGAGACCACTCTGCAGCCTGCCACGCCGGAAGAGATCGCCGGCACCGTTGCGGTGATGGGTGGCGAAGACTGGCAGATGTGGATCGACGCGCTGGCCGATGCCGGCGTGCTGGCCAACGGCTGCACCACCACGGCCTTCACCTACGTGGGCGAAGAGATCACCCAGGCGATTTACTGGAACGGCTCGATCGGCGCCGCCAAGAAGGACCTGGACACCAAGGTGCTGGGCCTGCGCGAGAAGCTGGCGAAAATCGGCGGCGACGCGCGCGTGTCGGTGCTGAAGGCCGTGGTGACCCAGGCCAGCTCGGCCATTCCGACCATGCCGCTGTACCTGTCGCTGCTGTTCAAGGTGATGAAGGAAAAGGGTACTCACGAAGGCTGCATCGAGCAGCTCGACGTGCTGTACGACATCCTTTACGGCGGCAGGGCCGATGGCACGGCGGTCGACCGCCTGCGCCACGATCTGGTCGATGGCGATGGCCACACCGTTGCGCTGGTCGACGAGGAAGGCCGCCTGCGTGCCGACTACAAGGAAATGGCGGCGGACGTGCAGGGCAAGGTGGTCGCGCTGTGGCCGCAGGTGACCAACGAGAACCTGTACGAAATCAGCGACCTGGCCGGTTACAAGGCCGACTTCCTGCGCCTGTTCGGTTTTGGCGTGGAGGGCGTCGACTACGAGGCCGACGTCAATCCGGACGTGAAGATCGACAACCTGGTCGACATGACCTGATCAACGAAAAGGCCGGCGAAAGCCGGCCTTCTCTTTGTGTAGAGCCGAGCCATGCTCGGCTGCTCTTCGCTTGAGTCCCGCAGCCGAGCATGGCTCGGCTCTACAGAGAGGCATCACCCAAACTCGAACCCCATCTCCGGCAACGCCGGGCCGACGAAATCGCCCTGCACGTAATCCACGCCGGCACTGAACAGCAGGGTCATCGAATTGGCGTCGCTGACGAACTCGGCGATGGTGCGGATACCGGCCTCCTGCGCGCGTGCGGTGATCTGGCTGATGCGATCGATGTTCTCGCGGGTGGCCGCCAGATCGCTGGTGAAACCGCGGTCCAGCTTGAGGAACTGCGGCTGGAAGTGGGCGAGCAGCTGGAACGAATCCAGTCCGGAACCGAACTGTTCCAGGCCGATGCGGCAGCCCAGGGGCGCCACTTCAGCAAGGAACTGCTGCGCACTGCGCAGGTGGGTGAACACCTTGGCTTCCGGCGCATGCAGCCACAGCCGTTCGCCGGGTAAACCCTGCGCCTGCAGCTCGCGGCGCAGGGTGGCGATCATCTGCGGGTCATCGAACGATTCCGGCGTGACCTTCACCAGCACCTGGGTGGCATGACCCGCACGCGCGCGTTCACCCAGCACCGCGATCGCCTGCGAGACCACCCAGCGGTTGATGTCGGCCAGCAGCCCGTGCTCTTCGGCGATGCCCAGGAACGCGGTCGGGCTCAGCAGTTCGCCATTGTGTTCCAGGCGCAGGTAGGCCTCGTAAAGCTCCAGTGGCTCGCCCTGCAGGTTCAGCACCGGCTGGTAGTGCAGCTGGAAGCCGTCGCCAGCCAGCGCCTCGCGGATGCGGGCGACCCAGCGCAGCACGCGCTCTTCCTCGACCCGGTCGGCGGCGGCCGGGTCGAAGATGCGGCAGGTGTTGCCCAGTTCGGCGGCGGCCTGCGTGCATTCGCTCGCGCGTGCCAGCACCTGGCCGATGCTGGCGATCTTCTCGCCCACCTGCACGCCACCGATGCTGACCGTTACCGTGGCCGAACGCGCGCCGATGCTGAAGACGTGTGCGGCGTAGGCTTCGCGGATGCGCTCGGCCAGCGCCACGGTCTGCGCGTAGGGCCCGGCCTGCAACACGGCGAAATTGTGTTCGCCGAAGCGGGCCAGTTGCGCGTCCGCGCCAACTACTTCGGCCAGCAGGCCGGCGAGGGCGCCGATCAGCGTATCGGCCGAGGCCAGGCCGATGTCCGGCAGCAGGCGCGCATAGTGGTCCGGCTCGATCAGCAGCAGTCCGAACTGGCCCTCGCTGCGCCCGGCCTGTGCCACTGCGCTTTCCAACTGCAGCATGAAGGTCGGTCGGTTGAGCAGGCCGGTCACCTGGTCACGCTGGCGCAGGTCCTCGACCTCGCGTGCCAACTCGGGATCGAACTCCATGCGGCGGCGGAGCACCACCTGCAGGCAGGATTCGCCCTCGTAGGTGGCGGCGGTGAATTCCATCGTCGCCGGGAACGCACTGCCATCCTGGTGGCGCGCGTCGAGCTGGTACTGCGGCGGCGGCGCTTCGCCGCGGCTGAGGCCCTTCAGCAGCTGCTTGAAGCCTTCCACGTGCTGCGCGGCAACCATGTCCAGCAGCGAGATGCCTTCGATATCGTCGAAATGCTCGTAACCGAACATCTCCAGGTAAGCGTCGTTGGCACGGATGTGCATGCCTTCATGCACGTAGGCGATGGGATCGCGCGAGGAGGCAATCAGCGCATCGCAGCGGCGCTCGGTCTCACGCATCTGCGCCTCGATGCGGCGCAGGCCACGCCGTGCCTGCAGGTCCACCCACTGGTCACGGACCACGGCCAGCAGGTGCTCGGAACGCTGGCGCAGGGCGAGGGCACGGATGCCATGGCTGCTGGCCTGTACCAGTTCGTCTTCGTCGATGCGCTCGGCCAGCAGTACCAGCGGGATGTCCTTGCCGCTGGCGGCAATATGCTGGGCCACCAGCGGCAGCGGAATGCCCTGCGAAGGCGAGGCCAGCACCAGGTCGATGGCCTGGCTGGCCAGCACCTGGGCCAGCTCGGCAGCATCCTGCGGGCGCCACGGACGCACCGCGATGCCGCTGTTGCGCAGGGTGCTGACGATGGCTTCGGCATTCTCGCCGCTGTCATCGACGATCAGCAGGCGGATGGTGATGTCGTTCGCGTTCTGCATGCACTGCTCCCCAATCTGCAAATCTAGATACACGATGCGCGCCGAACCGTCCATGCGCGCACCCCTTGCGCGCAACGAACGGCGATGTGGTTCACACCACGCCACCGGCCGCGTGGCCGCTGGCCCAGGCCCACTGGAAGTTGTAGCCGCCCAGCCAGCCGGTCACATCCAGCACCTCGCCGACGAAATGCAGGCCGGGTACGCGCTTGGATTCCATTGTCGAGGACGACACCTCGGCGGTATCCACGCCGCCCAGGGTGACTTCCGCGGTGCGGTAGCCCTCGGTGCCGCTGGCCACCAGCGGGAACGCGCCCAGCAGCTGCGCGGCCTGGCGCAGCACCGGCTCGTCCAGCTGACGCACCGGGCGGTCCGGCAGCCAGTGCTCGCACAGGCGCTGCGCCAGCCGCTTGGGCATCACGTCGCCCAGCACGGTGCGCAGCTCGGCGGCGGGCCGCTCGCGCTTCATCTGGCGCAGCCACTCGCCCGCATCCTGGCCGGGCAACAAGTCCAGCTCCAGCGCATCGCCGGGCTGCCAGAACGAGGAGATCTGCAGGATGGCCGGGCCGCTCACGCCGCGGTGGGTCAGCAGCATGAAGTTCTGGAAACTCTTTCCGTTGCAGCGCGCCTCGACCGGCAGTGCGACGCCGCTGAGGTCGGCCAGCCGCTCCTGGTGCTTGCCGCTCAGCGTCAGCGGGACCAGCCCGGCGCGGGTCGGCAGCACCTGGTGGCCGAACTGGCGGGCAATTTCGTAGCCGAAGCCGGTGGCGCCCATGCTCGGAATCGACAGGCCGCCGGTGGCAACCACCAGCGAGGCGCAATGGAACAGGCCCTGCGTGGTGTGCACGCGGAAACCATCGCTGCCGTGCTCGATGCGCTGCACGCTGCATTCGGTGCGGATCTGGGCACCGGCCGCCTGGCATTCGTCCACCAGCATCTTCACGATCTGCTTGGACGAGATGTCGCAGAACAGCTGGCCCAGTTCCTTTTCGTGATAGGCGATGCCGTGCTTGCTGACCAGCTCGATGAAGTGCCAGGGCGTGTAGCGCGCCAGCGCGGACTTGCAGAAGTGCGGGTTGGCCGACAGGAAGTTGGCCGGGGTGGTGCCGGTGTTGGTGAAATTGCAGCGGCCGCCGCCGGACATCAGGATCTTCTTGCCGACCTTGTTGGCATGGTCGATCACCTGCACCTGGCGACCGCGCTGGCCAGCCGTGATCGCGGTCATCAGCCCGGCCGCGCCGGCGCCGATGACCACCACGTCGCAGCGGATCGTGCTCATGCCTTGGCGCGCTTGCGCCAGTCCGGGATCACGTCAAGCTGCATCTGATCGTTGAGCAGCTGCACTTCACCGTCCTGGATCAGCACGCTCCAGCGCATCGCGCGCTGGATCTGCTGGCCCCACAGTTCTACGAAGGCACCGTCGAGGTCGACCACCGACAGGTTGTCGAAGCGCGCCAGACCCTTGCCCTGCTTGCCCCACCAGATCTCCGAGGCGTTGCCGCCGTAATTGATCACCTGCACTTGGCGGCTGCGGTTGCTGGCCTTGCGGATGCGCGATTCGTCCGGATGGCCCAGGTCGATCCACTGCAGGATGTCGCCGGTGTAGTCGTGTTCCCACAGGTCCGGCTCATCGTCGGTGCTCAGGCCGCGGCCGAACTCCAGGCGATCGCTGGCATTGAGAGCGAAGGCGAGCAGGCGCACCATCAATCGTTCGTCGGTCTCGGACGGGTGCTGGGCCAGGGTCAGGTTGTGGGTCGCGTAGTAGCCGCGATCCATGTCGCTGATCTGCAGTTCGGCCTTGCGGATGGTGGCGGTAAGAGCCATGGGGGATCCGTGGACTAAAGACGTCAATGATAGAGGTTTGCTCGAAGGGTGTCCGTTGCCGGGCTGTCTGCGCAGCGTCAACGGTGGCACTCTTGGCGCTCTTTCCCGTGGCCGGAATGGACGCCATGACCCTGCCCAGCCACCTGCAGCTGCCCCCCGGCCACTGGCCCAGCCTGCTCGATGGCCTGTGCGCGCGTTTCCCGCGCATCGGTCGCGCGCAATGGCAGGACCGCTTCGCCCGAGGCCGTGTGCAGGATGCGCAGGGCAGGGCACTGGCGCCGGACATGCCCTGGCAGGTGGGGCTGGAAATCCAGTACTTCCGCGAGGTTGCCGACGAGCCGGTGATTCCCTTCGCCGAGACCCTCCTGCATCTGGATGAGCACCTGCTGGTGGCCGACAAGCCGCACTTCCTGCCGGTAACGCCGGCCGGTGGGTATGTGCGCGAAACCCTGCTGTCGCGCCTGGTCGCCCGCACCGGCAACACGGATCTGGTACCACTGCACCGCCTGGACCGGCTCACGGCGGGGCTGGTGTTGTTTTCGACCCAGCCGGCGACACGCGATGCCTATCAGCGCTTGTTCCGCGAGCGCCGCATTGAAAAGACCTACGAGGCGCTGGCACCGGCGCTGCCTGGGCTGGCGTTCCCGCTGCTGCGGCACAGCCGGCTGGCGCCAGACGAGCCGTTCTTCCGCATGGCTGAAGTGCCGGGCGAGCCCAATGCGCGCAGCCGGGTCGAACTGGTCGAAGCCGAGGGGGCGATCTGGCGCTACCGGCTGCTGCCGGAAACCGGCCGCAAGCACCAGCTGCGGGTGCACATGGCGATGCTGGGTGCGCCCATCGTGGGCGACGACCTGTATCCGCAGCTCAGAGTGCGCCCGGAGGGGGCGGACGAGCCGCCCCTGCAGCTGCTGGCGCAGGGCTTGGCCTTCAATGATCCGTTGAGCGGGGAGCGACGGCGCTTCCGCAGCCAGCACCGCTTGGTGCTGCCGGGTCAGGGCGACTAGGCCCGGTCAGCGGGCCGGGCGCCGCGCCAGCCAGCGGTCCAGCTCGGCGGCGAACAGCTGCCGGTCGCGCTGGCCCAGTGGTGGCGGGCCGCCGGTCTGGACCCCGGCGCCGCGCAGTTCTTCCATGAAATTGCGCATCGACAGCCGCTCGGCCATGTTGTTCGGGGTGTACAGCTGACCGCGCGGGTTCAGCGCCACGGCCTTCTTCTCCAGCACCAGCGCGGCCAGCGGAATGTCCTGGGTGACGACCAGGTCTCCAGCGGCGACCCGTTCGACGATGGCGCTGTCGGCCACGTCCAGGCCTTGGGGGACCTGGATCGAGCGCAACCAGCGCGACGGCGGGGTGCGGATCCACTGGTTGGCAACCAGGGTCAGTTCGATCCCGACCCGTTCAGCGGCCCGGAACAGGATGTCGCGAATGACGGCGGGGCAGGCGTCCGCGTCCACCCAGATACGGGGGAGGGCCAGTTCAGCTTGGGTTTCAGCTTCAGTCATTTACCCAGTGTAGGGTAGGAAAATCCTGAATGGGGGCTCAGGGTTAGCCTCGACCGGCTGCCAACCCTTGCCACGTCTAGCGGGCGGGGCCAGCCCATGAACGCCCCGGCTATCGCTTTTTGCAGAAAACACGCGTATCGTTGGCCCCACTGTGTTTGCTAGGGTCACCGTGAATCGTGGCCTGGTGCAGTTGATCTCACGATCCGCTCATCGATCCGCTTTACCAACGCCTGCAACTCAGTCTCGGCCCCGATACCCGGTGGCTGCGATTTTTTCAACATGTGTTTCAGGAGTTAGTCAAATGTCTGATCGTCAGACCGGCACCGTCAAGTGGTTCAACGACGCCAAGGGCTTCGGCTTCATCACCCCGGAAAGCGGCCCGGACCTGTTCGTGCACTTCCGTGCCATCCAGGGCACCGGCTTCAAGACCCTGCAGGAAGGCCAGAAGGTTACCTTCATCGCCGTCCAGGGTCAGAAGGGTATGCAGGCTGACCAGGTGCAGGCGGTCTAATCCGTCTGCTGCCGTTTGGTAGCCAGAACGCCGGAAGCGAGAGCTTCCGGCGTTTTTTATTGCCCGTTGTTTTTTTGTAGAGTCGAGCCACGCTCGACTGCTCTCAAAGCCACTCGAGCATGGCTCGACTCTACAAAGGGCATGCACTGCGCGCGGTACGATGTGGGCCTCCCCAAGGATCATCCCCATGCGCATTGTCCATCACCTGGAAAACTCCCGTTCCCTGCGCGTGCTGTGGATGCTGGAGGAGCTGGGGCTGGACTACGAACTGCGCCGTTATCCCCGTGATCCGAAGACGCTGCTGGCACCGCCCGAGCTGCGCAGGGTGCATCCGCTCGGCAAGTCCCCCGTGCTGCAGGACGGTGAGCTGGTACTGGCCGAGTCCGGCGCGATCCTCGACTACCTCGCGGATCGCTATGACACCCAACGCCAGCTGTCGCCGTCCCCGACACCGGCCGATGGCGCCGAGCGCATCGCCTACCGTTACTGGCTGCACTACGCCGAAGGCTCAGCGATGCCGCCGCTGCTGTTGACCCTGGTGATGGGCCGCATCCGCAACGCGCCGATGCCGTTCTTCGCCCGCCCGATCGCGCGCAGCATCGCCGACAAGGCCGAACGCGGCTTCATTGGTCCGCAGCGGCGCCTGCACCTGGACTGGATGGAGCGCCGCTTGGCCGAGAGCCCGTGGTTCGCGGGTGATCGGTTCAGCGCAGCCGACATCCAGATGAGCTTTCCGATCCAGGCTGCGGCCGCGCGCGGCGGTGGCCTCGACGACAAGCCGGCGCTGCGCGGCTTCCTCAAGCGCATTGGCGAGCGCCCGGCCTACCAGCGCGCCGAGGCCCACGGTGGACATCTGCAGGCGCTGAGCGGCAATTGAGGCCGTCGGCCGTCGCCCCCATCTTCTACACCATGGATAACGACAGCCCCCGTTTCGACAATCGCCTGCTGAATGCCCTGCCGGGTGACCCAGAGTCCGGCCCGCGCAGGCGTGAAGTGCTGGGCGCCGCCTGGTCGCCGGTGATGCCGACGCCGGTGGAGGCGCCCACTTTGCTGGCCTGGTCGCCGGAGGTGGCGGCGATGCTCGGCTTCGATGCCGATGAAGTGGAGAGCGATGGCTTCGCCGATGTGTTCGGTGGCAATGCGCTGTACCCCGGCATGCAGCCGTGGGCGGCCAATTATGGCGGGCATCAGTTCGGCCACTGGGCGGGGCAGCTGGGTGATGGCCGCGCGATCTCGCTGGGCGAACTGGTCGCGCCCGATGGGTGTCATTGGGAGCTGCAGCTGAAGGGTGCCGGCCCCACCCCGTATTCGCGGGGCGCCGATGGCCGCGCGGTGCTGCGCTCGTCCATCCGCGAATTCCTGTGCAGCGAGGCGATGCATCACCTGGGCGTGCCGACCACGCGCGCGTTGTCGCTGGTCGGCACCGGCGAAGACGTGGTGCGTGACATGTTCTACGACGGTCATCCCCGCGCCGAACCCGGCGCCATCGTGTGCCGTGTATCGCCGTCGTTCCTGCGCTTCGGCTCATTCGAACTGCCGGCCTCGCGTGGTGAAACTGGCTTGTTGCGGCAGCTGGTCGACGCGTGCATCGCCCGCGACTTTCCGGAGCTCGAAGGGCAGGGCGAGGCGCTGTACGGTGACTGGTTCGCGCAGATCGCGGTGCGCACTGCCGAGATGATCGCGCACTGGATGCGCGTCGGCTTCGTGCATGGCGTGATGAACACCGACAACCTGTCCGTGCTAGGCCTGACGCTGGATTACGGTCCCTATGGATGGGTCGAGGACTTCGATCCGGACTGGACGCCGAACACCACCGATGCCCAAGGCCGGCGCTATCGTTTCGGCACCCAACCGCAGGTGGCGTACTGGAACCTGAGCCGACTGGCGCAGGCGTTGTCGCCATTGTTTGCCGATGTCGAACCGTTGCAAGCGGGACTGGCGGCGTACCAGTCCACGTTCGTTGCCTGCACCCGTCGCGATGCAGCGGCCAAGCTCGGCCTGGCAGCGGCGGATGATGAGGACCTGCAGCTCTACCTGCGCTGGCAGCAGCTGATGCAGGACGGCAGCATGGACATGACGCTGGCCTGGCGCGCGCTGATGCGCGTTGATCCAACGTCGCCCGATGTGGGCGTGCTTGACGCGGTGTACTACGACGAGGCGCGCCAGCAGTCGGTGCAGGCACCGCTGCAGCAGTGGTTGCAGGACTACGCGGCGCGACTGCGCGTGGATCCGCTGTCGGCCAGCGAGCGCACGGCGAAAATGGCCGCGGCCAATCCGCTGTACGTGCTACGCAACTGGCTGGCCCAGGAGGCCATCGATCGCGCCGAGCAGGGCGACCTGGGCGGTGTTCACGCATTGCAGGACGTACTGCGTGACCCGTATACCGAACGCGCCGGGCTGGAGCACTTTGCCGGCAAGCGCCCGGCGTGGGCCGACAACCGCGCCGGCTGCTCGATGCTGTCCTGCAGTTCCTGAGGGTGGGTTTCGGCAGGGCTGCGCCCTGCACCTGCAGAGGCAAGGGCCGAATCCAAAGCCAAAGCCAGAGCCAAAGCCAGAGCCAAAGCCAAAGCCAGAGCCAAAGCCAAAGCCAGAGCCAAAGCGGCTCTGGATTGTCGATGGTCTGGCGGGGCGGTGTGGGGCTGCAGGACACGCCGTAAACCCATCCTTGGGGGCTCGATGGCGCCATCCATGGCGCCAACGGTCCTGCAGCCCCACACCGCCCCACCTCCGACAGATTCCCGCTGCTGTGGGTAGGTGTCGACCTTGGTCGACACGGTCGATCCACGCCATGCGTGGATGCTTTTCGTTCAATTCTCGAAATATTCGATTTCGATGAAAGTTCATCCACGCATGGCGTGGATCTACGACAGATCGCAGGAATCTGTCGAAGGCGGGGTGGGTCCGGTTGCGGGGGCGTGAGCCGCATGGGCCCGAGGCATGCCTCGGGCGGGTTGGGCAGGACGCCCAACCCCGGTCTTGCCGTGTGCGCAGGAAAGCGCACACGAGCAAGCGGCTGCCAAGCCTAGACGGACGTACTTGCAGCGCCCCCCGCAACCGGACCCACCCCGCCATCCCTCGGAATGCGGCTTTTGTTTTCGCTTTTGCTTGCGCGGTGGCCTCTGCAGGTGCCGGGCGCAGCCCGGCCGAACACCCCAACAGGCAGCCGGCGCCCGGAACAGGTACCCTATGCCGCCATCAGATAGCCAACGTGACATGACCGACGCCCTCGTCGCTCCGCAGTGGGCCTCCCGCCTGCGCGACATCGCCGACTTCCCCAAGCCCGGCATCCTCTTCAAGGACATCATGCCGCTGCTCGCCCATGGCGAGGACTTCCGCGGTGCCATCACCGCGATGGCCGACCGTTGGCGCGACCAGAAGCTGGATGCCGTGGTGGGCATCGAATCGCGCGGCTTCATCCTCGGCGCCGCGATGGCGCTGGAACTGGGGGTGGGCTTCGTGCCGGTGCGCAAGCCGGGCAAGCTGCCGGGCCAGGTGCTGCGCGAGGAATACACGCTCGAATACCGCAGCGACTGCATCGAGGTGCATGCCGATGCACTGCCGGCCGGTGCCCGCGTAGCAATCATCGATGACGTGCTGGCCACCGGCGGTACGCTGGTCGCTGCCTTGTCGCTGGTGCGCCGCCTGGGTGTCGAGGTGGTGGGTGCCGGCGTGTTGGTCGAACTGGACGGACTCGGCGGCCGCGCGCGCTGGGAAGCGGACCTGCCGCTGCACACCGAACTGGTGTTCTGAGCGTGTCGCCGGGCGTGGCCCGGCGCTACACACGGCATGCCGGTAGCGCCGCGCCACGCCCGGCGACCACCCTGTTCCTTACATCATCCGCACGCGGAAACGACGGCCCTTGATCTTGCCGGCTTCCAGCTTGGCCACGGCCTTGTTGGCCTGCTCACGGGCGATCGCCACGTAGGAGCGGGTCGGGAAGATCGCAATCTTGCCGATGAACTTGGCTGACAGGCCGGCGTCGCCGGTCAATGCGCCGAGAATGTCACCCGGGCGCAGCTTGTCGGTCTTGCCGCCATCGATGCGCAGCGTGCGCATCGCTGCCTGCGGCAGCTCGGCCGGGCGCGCCGTCGCCAGCGGCGTCTTCTGCCAATCCAGCGGTTGCCCCATCTGTGCTTCGATGGCTTCGGCGCGGGTCTTCTCGCGGCCGGCCACCAGGCTGATCGCCAGGCCACTGGCACCGGCACGGCCGGTACGGCCCACGCGGTGCTGGTAGCTCTCCACGTCGGTCGGCAGCTCGTAGTTGATCACCGCGGCCAGCTCTTCCACATCCAGGCCGCGCGCGGCCACGTCGCTGGCGACCAGCACGTTGCAGCTGCGGTTGGCCAGCAGCAGCAGCACTTCCTCGCGGTCGCGCTGCTCCATGTCGCCGTGCAGGGCCAGTGCCGAGAAGCCGAACTGCTGCAGCGAGTTCGCCACTTCGTCCACGTCCTTGCGGGTGTTGCAGAACACCACCGCCGATTCCGGCGTGTACTTCAGCAGCAGGCCGGCCAGCGCCTTCTGCCGGTGCGCCGGTTCCACTTCGCAGAACATATGGCGGATGGCCGGGGCCTGGTCGGCGCCTTCCACGGTCACTTCCACCGCGTCGCGCAGCAGGTCACGCGCCATGGCGCGGATGCTGTCGGGGAAGGTGGCCGAGAACAGCAGGCTCTGGCGATCCTTGTGGGTGCGGCCGGCGATCTCGCGGATCGGTTCCTCGAAGCCCATGTCGAGCATGCGGTCGGCTTCGTCCAGCACCAGCGTGCGTACCGCACCCAGATTCAGCGCGCGCTTGCGTGCCAGCTCCTGCACGCGGCCGGGCGTGCCGACCACTACGTGCGGGTCGTGGCCTTCCAGCGACGCCAGCTGCGGGCCCAGCGGCACCCCACCGACCAGCAGCAGCAGCTTCAGGTTGGGGATGCCGGTAGCCAGCTTGCGGATCTGCTTGCCGACCTGGTCGGCCAGTTCGCGGGTCGGGCACAGCACCAGCGCCTGCACGCGGATCAGGCTGGGGTCGATGGCCTGCAGCAGGCCCAGGCCGAAGGCGGCGGTCTTGCCGCTGCCGGTTGGCGCCTGTGCGATCACATCGCGGCCATCGAGGATGGCCGGCAGGCTCTGCGCCTGCACGGGGGTGAGGGTGGTGTAGCCGAGGGCATCCAGGCCGGGCTGCAGGGCCGGGCTCAGCGGCAGGGTCGAGAAGTCAGTCATGGCGCATTGTACCTGCCTGCGCGGCCGGTCCCGCCTGATGGGGTGGGGTCGGCCTCCTTTCCGCAGGAAAGGGCTCTGACCCCCAACTGGGCCCGCCATTCACGCATGGCGTGGATCTACGGGTGGGTGCCGACGGCTGGTCGGCACGCTCCTGCTCAGCCCAGCACCGCCAGCACGCCCTGATGAATCGCCAGGCCACCGAAGAGCAGCCAGGCGAACAGGATCAGCGCCAGCAGCAGCGGCCTCAGGCCCGCCTGGCGCAGCGCCGAGACGTGGGTGGTCAGGCCCAGCGCGGCCATCGCCATCGCCAGCAGCACGGTATCCAGCTGCACCAGCCCGGCCTGCAGGCCGGCCGGCAGCAGGTGCAGCGAGTTGAACCCGGCCACCGCCACGAAACCGAACGCAAACCACGGCACCACGATGCGTGCCTTGCTGCCGTCGGCGCTGGCCTTGCCGCCACGCGCCAGCCACAGCGACAGGGCGACCAGGAACGGTGCCAGCAGCATCACCCTCACCATCTTGGTGATCACGGCAGTATCAGCCGCAGCTTCGTTGACCGCACGGCCGGCTGCCACCACCTGTGCCACTTCATGCACCGTCGCACCGGTGAACAGGCCGTACTGCCGCGCGTCCATCACCAGCCAGCCGTGCGATTGCACCAGCGCATACAGCGCCGGGTACAGGAACATCGCCAGCGTGCCGAACACCACCACCGTAGAGACCGCCACCGTGACCTGCGCCGCACGGCCACGCACTACCGGTTCGGCGGCCATCACTGCCGCTGCACCGCAGATTGCGCTGCCGGCGCCGATCAACATCGCCGCCTCGCGTTCCATCTTGAACACGCGCACGCCCAGCCAGCAGGCCAGGCCGAAGGTGCTGGCCACTACCAGCACGTCCATCAGCACGCCACTGACGCCGACGTGGCCGATGTCCTGGAAGGTCAGGCGCAGGCCGTACAGTACGATGCCGGCACGCAGCAGCCAGTGCTTGGAAAAGCCCACGCCCGCCGCGCTGCTCGGTGCCAGCCGCGGGTAGAAGGTGTTGCCGACCACGATGCCGGCCACGATGGCCACGGTCAGCGCGCTCAAGCCGTGTGCCTGCAGCCAGGGCAGCTCGGCCAGGTACAGCGACGCCGCCGCGATCAGGCCCACCAGCAAGAGGCCGGGCAGGCGCGGCTGCCAGCGCTGGCGCAGGGCAGGCAGGGACCAGGGGGAGAGAGCGGGGGCGTTCATGGCAACGGCAGGTCTGGAATGGCCAGGCAAGCGTGCGCCTGCATGGCTGACCTGTAAAACGAATAATATGGGTGAAATCTACCTATTAAGCGGGTAAATGACATGCGCTTGACCTTGCGCCAGCTTCAGGTCTTCGTCGCCATCGCCGATCACGGCAGCACCACCGCCGCTGGCCAAGCCATCGCGCTATCGCAGTCGGCCAGCAGTGCTGCGCTGCAGGAACTGGAGGCACACTTCGGTACCCCGTTGTTCGACCGCATCGGCCGCCGCTTGGCCCTGAACGGCCACGGCCGCGCGCTGCTGGAGCCGGCCCGCACGCTGCTGGTCAACGCCGCCGACCTGGAGCGGCAGCTGGCCGCCGGCGGCGATCCGGGGCAGGGCGCGCCGCTGCGGCTGGTGCTGGCCGCCAGTACCACCATCGGCAACTACCTGTTGCCGCCGCGCATCGCCGAGCTGCTGCGACAGGCGCCGCAGGCCGAGGTTGATCTGCGCATCGACAACAGTGCTGGCGTGGTCGCCGCCGTGCAGCGCCTGGACGTCGACGCCGGCTTGATCGAAGGCCCGTGCCACGAGCGTGGCCTCCAGGTCACGGCCTGGCAGCAGGACCCGCTGGTGATCGTCGCCGCCGCCGACGCCCCCGCACGCTGGTCGCTGGACGAACTGCGCCGTGCACGCTGGCTGTTGCGCGAGCCCGGCTCGGGTACCCGCGAAGCGGTGGAGCAGGCGTTGTTGCCGCACCTGCGCGGCTTCGCCCAGACCCTGCAGCTGGGCAATACCGAGGCGATCAAGCAGGCCGCCATCGCCGGCCTCGGCCTGGCCTGTCTTTCGCGTCACGCGCTGGAAGAGCCATTGGCCCTGGGCCGCCTGCGCGTGCTTGAAACCCCGCTGCCGGCCCTGCAGCGCACGCTGTGGCTGGTACGGCATCCCGGCAAGCAGTGGCTGCCGGGGTTGCAGGCGTTGCTGGGGGAGGTGGAGGGGTAGAAGCGCCGTTTGTAGAGTCGACCGTTGGTCGACTATCGCGCGCAGCGGGGGCTTTTCGCGGGTCTCAGGGAAGAGCAGTCGACTGAAAGTCGACTCTACCGAAGACATCGTCGGGGGACATCGCGCACAGGGCGGAATCGCAGGCCGGCACGCCGCCGAGATTCCGGCTGACCTCCCCAGCCCTTACACTATGGGGATGCCTCTGATTACTCTGCAGAACGTCGACTTCAGCGTCGGCGGCCCGTTGTTGCTGGAAAAAGCCGAACTGTCGATCGAGCCGGGCGAACGCATCGCCCTGATCGGCCGCAACGGCGCCGGCAAATCCACCCTGCTCAAGCTGCTGTCCGGCGACCACAAGCCCGATGACGGCGAAGTCCGCGTGCAGCAGGGCGTGCGCGTCACCCGCCTGGAGCAGGAAGTGCCGCACGGCGCCGCCGGCTCGGTGTTCGACGTCGTCGCCGATGGCCTCGGCGAGCTGGGCCAGTGGCTGGCCGAATTCCACCACCTCAGCCATGCCGAAGTCTTCGATGGCGAAGCCCTCGGCAACGTGCAGGCCAAGATCGATGCCGCCAACGGCTGGGGCCTGGACCAGCGCGTCAGCGAAACTCTGACCAAGCTCGACCTGGATGGCGAGGCCGAGTTCGGCCGCCTGTCCGGCGGCATGAAGCGCCGCGTGCTGCTCGCCCGCGCGCTGGTGTCCAGCCCCGATGTGCTGCTGCTGGACGAACCGACCAACCACCTGGACATCGAGGCCATCGACTGGCTCGAAGCGTTCCTGAAGGGCTGGAGCGGCAGCGTGGTGTTTGTCACCCATGACCGTCGATTCCTGCGTGCCCTGGCCACCCGCATCGTCGAGATCGACCGCGGCCAGGTCACCAGCTGGCCAGGCGACTGGGCCAACTACGAGCGCCGCCGCGAGGAACGCCTCAACGCGCAGGCGCAGGAAAACGCCCGCTTCGACAAGCTGCTGGCGCAGGAAGAAGTCTGGATCCGGCAGGGCATCAAGGCCCGTCGCACCCGCGACGAAGGCCGCGTGCGCCGCCTGAAGGCGATGCGCGTGGAGCGTTCGCAGCGCCGTGATCTCAGCGGCAACGTCAAGATGGAAGCCGCGCAGGGCATCAGCTCCGGCAAGAAGGTCATCGACGTCAAGGACATTTCGTTCGCCTTCGGCGAGCGCACCATGGTCCGCGATTTCACCACGACCATTCTGCGCGGCGACCGCATCGGCCTGATCGGCCCCAACGGCAGCGGCAAGACCACGCTGTTGAAGCTCCTGCTGGGCGAGCTGCAGCCGGCCAAGGGCGAAGTCAACGCCGGCACCAACCTGCAGATCGCGTATTTCGACCAGTACCGCGCGGTGCTCCGCGAAGACTGGAGCGCGATCGAGAACGTCGCCGAAGGCCGCGATTTCCTCGAGTTCAACGGCAAGCGCAAGCACGTGCATGCCTACCTGCAGGACTTCATGTTCACCCCGGAACGTGCGCGTGCGCCGATTACCCGCCTGTCCGGTGGCGAGCGCAACCGCCTGCTGCTGGCCAAGCTGTTCGCGCAGCCGTCCAACCTGCTGGTGATGGACGAACCGACCAACGACCTGGACGTGGAAACCCTGGAGCTGCTGGAAGAGCTGCTGGGCGAATACACCGGCACCCTGCTGCTGGTCAGCCACGACCGTGACTTCATCGACAACGTGGTCACCTCCACGCTGGTGATGGAGGGCGATGGCGTGATCGGCGAGTACGTGGGCGGTTACAGCGACTGGCAGCGTTATGCGGCCAGCATCGCAGCGCCTGCCGCGGCCCCTGCGGCCAAGCCGGCGGCCGCTGCGCCGGCCACCCCGGCTACCGCAGCTCCGGCCGCACCCAAGCGCAAGCTGGCCTACAAGGAAGCGCGCGAACTGGAGCAGCTGCCGAAGACCATCGAGAAGCTGGAAGGCGATGTCGAAGGCCTGACCTCGGCGATGAACGACCCGTCGTTCTACACCCGCAGCAGTGCTGAAGTGACGGCGCACACCCAGCAGCTGGCCAAGGTGCAGGCCGAGCTGGATGCCGCGTACGCGCGCTGGGAAGAGCTGGAAGGCTGAGCGTTGACCGGCGCCAGCGATCGCGCCGATTGATGTAGAGCCGAGCCCACGCTCGGCTCAGCAGATCCACGCCATGCGTGGATATCCGGAATCTGTGCGGACCAACGGTCCGCACCTACCAACCGACGGTCCGCACCGACCGGGGGGCCGGCCGTCATTTGACCCCGTGCAGATCCCGCAGCTGGCTCGGCCGGCTGCCGAAATACGCCGCCAGATCGGCGATGTCCTGATCGCTGAGGTCCTTCGCCTGCGGCGTCATCAGCGCATGCTGGCGTTCACCGGCGCGGTAGGCCTGCAGTGCATGCGCCAGGTAGTCGCCGTACTGCCCACCCAGCTTCGGGTAGGTTGGATCGATCGGCGCATTGCCATCGGCCCCGTGGCAGTCGATGCAGCTCTGGTTGGTGGCCTTGCCCTTCACCTTGGCGCGGGCTTCACCGGCGGCCTCGCGGCCTGCGGGCAGGCCGGCCGAAGACGAAGAGCCGTGTTCGCCGCTGGCGTGGCCCGGGTCGGCGGCGGATTTCTCGCTGTTTTCCACCTGCGACTGCGAACAGGCGGCCAGCAGCAGGGCAACGGACAGGGCGATGGCATGACGCATCGGATGCGCGGCTTTCGACATGGGCGGGCCTTACTTGACGGTGGACAGGTAAACAGAGAGATCAGCGATCTCCTGTTCGCTGAAGCTCATCGACTGCGCCTGCATCGTTGGATGCCGGCGCTTGCCCTGGCGGTACTCGGCCAGGGCCTGGGCCAGGTACTGCTGGGTCTGGCCGCCGATCTTCGGCACCCGGTAGCTGGGGTAAGCGTTCTTGTAGCCGGTGATGCCGTGGCAGCCCTGGCAGGTGTAGGCCAGCACGCGGCCATTGTCGAAGTTGCCGGTGGGCGCGGCAGGAGCCGGGGCCGGAGCGGGTGTGGCAGGAGCAGGAGCGGGCTGTGCGGCGGCCCCAAGGGGCAGGAGGACGGCCAGAGCGAGACAAGCGGCGAGCGGCTGCGGGCGCATGGTGTCGTTTCCGGGGATTCGGGTCTGGTCGTTCCGGCGTGGGGTACGGAACGACCCGAGTATAGCCTCAGGTTTCATCTAGCTGAAATGGGGTCGGGCCGACCAGCGGCGTGAAGACACCATGACCTTTGGGATATGGTGTTGCCGTGAAGTGGTGCATTACTTTGCTACCACACCTGTCCACGCATCCTCCAGGGACCTGACGATGTCGCACCCAACCTTCCTGTCTGGCCGTCGCAGCGGAATCTGCGCTGCCGCACTGCTGATCTCCACCTCCCTGCTGCTGGGCGGTTGCGCCGCAGGGCCCAATTCCGAAGCCAAGGCCGCCGACACCAAGGAGGAGAAGAAGGTCGATGCGGTCCCGGTCGAAGTGGCCGTGGCCAGCCATCGCGCGGTCGCGGCCAGTTACACAGGCACCGCCGCGCTGGAACCACGCGCCGAGTCGCAGGTGGTGGCCAAGACCTCCGGTGTGGCGCTGGCGGTGCTGGTCGAGGAAGGCCAGCGGGTCACCGCCGGCCAGCCGCTGGTGCGCCTGGACCCGGACCGCGCACGCTTGGCCGTAGCCCAGAGCGAAGCGCAGATGCGCAAGCTGGAGAACAACTACCAGCGTGCACAGAAACTGGTTGGTCAGCAGATGGTCAGTGCGGCCGATGTCGACCAGCTGCGTTTCGACCTGGAGAACGTCCGCGCGCAGTACCGCCTGGCCACGCTGGAACTGTCCTATACCACGGTGGTGGCGCCGATCTCCGGCGTGATCGCCTCGCGCTCGATCAAGACCGGCAACTTCGTCCAGATCAACACGCCGATCTTCCGCATCGTCGACAACTCGCGCCTGGAAGCCACCCTCAACGTGCCCGAGCGCGAGCTGGCCACGTTGCGCGCCGGTCAGCCGGTAACCCTGGCCGCCGACGCGTTGCCGGGCCAGAGCTTCACCGGCACCGTCGACCGCATCGCGCCGGTGGTGGATTCGGGCAGCGGCACGTTTCGCGTGGTCAGTGCCTTCGATGGCGCCGCGCACGCGCTGCAGCCCGGCATGTTCGGGCGCATCCGCATCGATTACGACCAGCGTGCCGATGCGCTCGTGGTGCCGCGCCTGGCGCTGCTCGACGACGGTGAGCCGGCGGTGTTCCGGGTGCGCGAAGGCAAGGTCGCACGCGTTCCGGTCAAGCTGGGTTACGCCGAGGGCCCGTGGGTGGAGATCCGTGATGGCCTGGCGGCCGGTGATCAGGTGGTCACCGCCGGCAAGGTCGCGCTGCGCGACGGCACCGCAGTGCAGGTGATCGCCGATCCGAAGGCAAAGGCGAAGACGGTCGCAGCGGCCGCCAAGCCGGCAGACAAGGCCGGGAGCAAGCAATGACCGCCCCGGGCCACGACCACGGTGCCTCGCCGGCGAGCGACGGCGCCGCCGCCGGCATGCGCGGCGGCCTGGTGGAATTCGCCACCCGCCGCCGCGTGACCATCGCCATGTGCACGGTCACCCTGCTGCTGTTCGGGCTGATCGCGCTGGGCAACCTCAAGGTCAACCTGCTGCCCGACCTGAGCTACCCGACGCTGACCGTGCGCACCGAGTACACCGGTGCGGCGCCGACTGAAATCGAAACCCTGATCACCCAGCCGGTCGAAGAAGCGGTGGGCGTGGTCAAGAACCTGCGCAAGCTGAAGTCGGTCTCGCGCACCGGCCAGAGCGATGTGGTGCTGGAGTTCGCCTGGGGCACCAACATGGACCAGGCCAGCCTGGAGGTGCGCGACAAGATGGAAGCGCTGAACCTGCCGCTGGAGGCCAAGGCCCCGGTACTGCTGCGGTTCAATCCATCCACCGAGCCGATCATGCGTCTGGTGCTGTCGAGCAAGGACGCGCCAGCCACCGATGCCGATGCGATCCGCGAGCTGACCGGCCTGCGCCGCTATGCCGATGAAGACCTGAAGAAGAAGCTGGAGCCGGTCACCGGCGTGGCAGCGGTCAAGGTCGGTGGCGGCCTCGAGGACGAGATCCAGGTCGACATCGACCAGCAGAAGCTGGCCCAGCTGAACCTGCCGATCGACACCGTCATCAAGCGCCTGAAGGACGAGAACATCAACATCTCCGGTGGCCGCCTGGAGGAGGGCTCGCAGCGCTTCCTGGTGCGTACCGTCAACCAGTTCGCCGACCTGGAGGAAATCCGCAACCTGCTGGTCACCACCCAGGGCTCGAACGGCAGCGCGGCCGACTCGGCGTTGCAGCAGATGTTCAACATCGCCGCGTCGACCGGGTCGGCGGCCGCCATCGCGGCGGCCTCGGCGGCACAGAGCGCATCGTCCGGTAGTGGCTCCAGCGTGGTCGCCAACGGCGTGCCGGTGCGCCTGAAGGACGTGGCCACCGTGCGCCAGGGCTACAAGGAGCGTGAAGCGGTGATCCGCTTGGGCGGCAAGGAATCGGTGGAACTGGCGATCTACAAGGAAGGCGACGCCAATACCGTGTCCACCGCCGAAGCGCTGCGCAAGCGCCTGGAGCAGATCAAGGGCACGTTCCCGTCCGATGTCGAGATGACCACCATCGAGGACCAGTCGCGCTTCATCGAGCACGCCATCGCCGACGTCAAGAAGGATGCGGTGATCGGTGGCCTGCTGGCGATCCTGATCATCTTCCTGTTCCTGCGCGATGGCTGGAGCACCTTCGTGATCAGCCTGTCGTTGCCGGTCTCGATCATCGCCACGTTCTTCTTCATGGGCCAGCTCGGCCTCAGCTTGAACGTGATGTCGCTGGGCGGCCTGGCGCTGGCCACCGGCCTGGTGGTGGACGACTCGATCGTGGTGCTGGAGAGCATTGCCAAGGCGCGTGAGCGTGGCCTGGGTATCCTGCAGGCGGCCATCGTCGGTACCCGCGAAGTGAGCATGGCCGTGGTCGCCTCGACCCTGACCACCATCGCGGTGTTCCTGCCGCTGGTGTTCGTCGATGGCATCGCCGGCCAGCTGTTCCGCGACCAGGCAATGACCGTGGCGATCGCCATTGCGATCTCGCTGCTGGTGTCGATGACCCTGATCCCGATGCTGAGCTCGCTGAAGGGACGGCCGCCGCTGGCGTTCCCGGAAGAGGCACCGAACGAACCGTGGCAGCCGCAGAACCGTTGGCAGAAGCCGGTGGCGCTGGGGCGCCGTGGTGCCGTGGCGACCGCGCGCTGGAGCTTCTATGCACTGGCCTGGCTGGTCGTGCGGGCGTGGCGTGGCGTGGTGGCGGTGGTTGGCCCGGTGATGCGCAAGGCCAGCGATCTGGCGATGAAGCCCTATGCCGGTGCCGAGCGCGGCTACCTGCGCCTGCTGCCGAGCGCGCTGGCGCATCCCGGCAAGGTGCTGGGCGTGGCCACGATCATCTTCGTGGCGACCATGGCACTGGTGCCGATGCTCGGTGCCGACCTGATCCCGCAGCTGGCGCAGGACCGTTTCGAAATGACGGTGAAGCTGCCGGCCGGTACGCCGCTGAAGCAGACCGATGCGCTGGTGCGCGAGCTGCAGCTGGCCCACGGCAACGGCGAGGGCGTGGCCTCGCTGTATGGCGTCAGCGGCAGCGGCACCCGCCTGGATGCCAGCCCAACCGAGAGCGGCGAGAACATCGGCAAGCTGACCGTGGTGATGGAAGGCGGCGGCGACGCGCGTACCGAGGCGGAGATCACCGAGCGCCTGCGTGACACCATGGGCCAGCATCCGGGTGCACAGGTCGACTTCGCGCGCCCGGCGTTGTTCAGCTTCTCCACGCCGCTGGAAATCGAGCTGCGTGGGCAGGACATGGCGACGCTGGAAGTGGCCGGCCAGCGCCTGGCGGCAATGCTGCGCGGCAACGCGCACTACGCCGACGTGAAGTCCACGGTTGAAGAGGGCTTCCCGGAAATCCAGATCCGCTTCGACCAGGAACGTGCCGGTGCGCTGGGCCTGACCACCCGCCAGATCGCCGACGTGGTGGTGAAGAAGGTGCGCGGCGACGTGGCGACCCGCTACAGCTTCCGCGACCGCAAGATCGACGTGCTGGTGCGTGCCCAGGAAGGCGACCGTGCCAGCGTGGAGAGCATCCGCCGGCTGATCGTCAATCCGGGCAGTACCCGTCCGGTGACGCTGGACGCGGTGGCCGACGTGGTCGCCACCACTGGTCCCAGCGAGATCCATCGCGCTGACCAGACCCGGGTGGCCGTCGTGTCGGCCAACCTGCGCGATATCGATCTGGGCGCGGCCATGCGCGAAGTGCAGCAGATGGTGGCCGAGCAGCCGCTGGGCGCGGGTGTCGGCCTGCACATCGGTGGCCAGGGTGAGGAGCTGGCGCAGGCGGCGAAGTCGCTGATCTTCGCCTTCGGCCTGGCCATCTTCCTGGTCTACCTGGTGATGGCCTCGCAGTTCGAGTCGCTGCTGCATCCGTTCGTGATCCTGTTCACCATTCCGCTGGCGCTGGTCGGTGCCATCCTGGCGCTGGCACTGACCGGCAAGCCCATCTCGGTGGTGGTGTTCATCGGCCTGATCCTGCTGGTAGGCCTGGTCACCAAGAACGCGATCATCCTGATCGACAAGGTCAACCAGCTGCGCGAGGCCGGCGTGGCCAAGCACGAGGCCCTGGTGGAAGGGGCACGCTCGCGCCTGCGGCCGATCATCATGACCACCCTGTGCACGCTGTTCGGCTTCCTGCCGCTGGCGGTGGCGATGGGCGAGGGTGCCGAAGTGCGCGCGCCGATGGCGATCACCGTGATCGGTGGCCTGCTGGTGTCGACCCTGCTCACCCTGCTGGTGATCCCGGTGGTATACGACCTGATGGATCGGCGCGGTGATGCCTACTACCGCGAGCGTGGCCGCAAGCACGTCGGCGAGATCGAGCCGGGTGCAGCAGGCAGCGCGGCGGGTGCGGAGGAACCGGCATGAGTGTTGCCGAGTTCTCCATCCGCCGTCCGGTCACCACCATCATGTGTTTCGTGTCACTGGTGGTGATTGGCCTGATCGCCTCGTTCCGGCTGCCGCTGGAAGCGCTGCCGGACATCTCCGCGCCGTTCCTGTTCGTGCAGATTCCGTACACCGGTTCAACCCCGGAGGAAGTGGAGCGGACCATCATCCGCCCGGTGGAGGAATCGCTGGCGACGATGACCGGCATCAAGCGGATGCGCTCGTCGGCGACCTCCGAGGCGGCGCTGATCTTCATCGAGTTCAGCGACTGGGACCGGGACATCGCCATCGCCGCGTCCGATGCACGCGAGCGCATCGATGCGATCCGCAGCGACCTGCCCGATGACCTGCAGCGCTACAACGTGTTCAAGTGGTCCAGCAGCGACCAGCCGGTGCTGAAGGTGCGCCTGGCCAGCACCACCGACCTGACCACCGCTTACGACATGCTCGACCGCGAGTTCAAGCGGCGCATCGAGCGCATCCCCGGCGTGGCCCGCGTCGACATCACCGGCGCGCCGCCGAACGAGGTGGAGATCGCCATCGATCCGAACCGGCTCAACGCGCATGGGTTGAGCATCAACGAGCTGAGCGAGCGCCTGCGCACGCTGAACTTCTCGATCTCGGCCGGCCAGATCGACGACAACGGCCAGCGCGTGCGCGTGCAGCCGGTGGGCGAGATCACCGACCTGCAGGAAATGCGCGACCTGGTGATCAACGCCAAGGGCCTGCGCCTGGGCGACATCGCCGACGTGCGCCTGAAGCCGGCGCGGATGAACTACGGGCGCCGCCTGGACGGCAACCCGGCCGTCGGCCTGGACATCTTCAAGGAGCGCAGCGCCAACCTGGTGGAGGTGTCGCGCGCGGCGCTGGCTGAAGTCGAGTCGATCCGTGCCGAAGCATCGATGCGCGACGTGCAGATCAAGGTGATCGACAACCAGGGCAGGGCGGTGACCTCCTCGCTGCTGGAACTGGCCGAGGCCGGTGCGGTCGGCCTGATCCTGTCGATCACGGTGCTGTTCTTCTTCCTGCGCCATTGGCCGTCCACGCTGATGGTGACCCTGGCCATTCCGATCTGCTTCACCATCACCCTGGGTTTCATGTACTTCGTCGGGGTGACGCTGAACATCCTGACCATGATGGGCCTGCTGTTGGCGGTGGGCATGCTGGTCGACAACGCCGTGGTGGTGGTGGAGAGCATCTACCAGGAGCGCGAGCGCATGCCGGGACAGCCGCGCCTGGCCTCGATCATCGGCACCCGCAACGTGGCCATCGCGCTCAGCGCTGGCACCTTGTGCCACTGCATCGTGTTCGTGCCGAACCTGTTCGGCGAGACCAACAACATCAGCATCTTCATGGCGCAGATCGCGATCACCATCTCGGTCTCGCTGCTGGCCTCGTGGCTGGTCGCGGTCAGCCTGATCCCGATGCTGTCCGCGCGCATGGCCACGCCCAAGCTGGTGCACTCGCAGACCGGCCTGATCGCGCGGCTGCAGCGCCGCTACGCCAGGCTGCTGGACTGGTCGCTGCACCATCGCGGCTGGAGCCTGCTCGGCATCGTGCTGGTGGTGCTGGTCAGCCTGGTGCCGATGAAGCTGACCAAGGTCGACATGTTCGGCGGTGATGGCGGCAAGGACATCTTCATCGGCTACATGTGGAAGGGCGCCTATACCTATCGGCAGATGTCCGAGGAGGTGGCGCGCGTGGAGAACTGGATCGACGCCAACCGCGAGCGCCTGCACGTCAAGCAGGTGTACTCCTGGTACAGCGAGCAGGAAGGCAGCTCGACGGTGGTCACCCTGGACGAGAAGTACGCCAAGGACATCAAGGCGCTGCAGGAAGAGCTGCGCAAGGGCCTGCCGAAGTCGGCCCGCACCGACTACTTCGTCGGCAACCAGGGCGGTGATGGCGGCGGTGGCGGCAACCAGGGCGTGCAGGTGCAGCTGGTGGGCGACTCCAGTTCGATGCTGCAGGAGATCGGCCAGGAAGTGGTGCCGCTGCTGGCCCAGCGTGCCGAGCTGCGCGACGTGCGCATCGACAACGGCGAGAAGGGCGGCGAGCTGAAGGTGCGCGTCGACCGCGAGCGTGCCGCCGCATTCGGCTTCAATGCCGAGCAGGTCGCCAGCTTCGTCGGCCTGGCCCTGCGCGGTGCGCCGATGCGCGAGTTCCGCCGCGGCGACAATGAAGTACCGGTATGGGTGCGTTTCGCTGGCGCCGAGCAGAGCAGCCCGGAAGACCTGGCCGGTTTCAGCGTGCGCACCGGCGACGGTCGCAGCGTGCCGCTGCTGAGCCTGGTCACCGTTGACGTCGGCTCTTCGGCCACCCAGATCGGTCGCACCAACCGCCAGACCACGCTGACCATCAAGGCCAACCTGGCCGAGAAGGTCACCGCACCGGATGGCCGCAAGGCGATGGAATCGGTGCTCAAGCCGATGAACTTCCCGGCCGGCTATGGCTTCACCTTCGATGGCGGCGACTACGGCAACGACGACGAAGCGATGCAGCAGATGGTGTTCAACCTGCTGATCGCGCTGGTGATGATCTACGTGGTGATGGCGGCGGTGTTCGAGTCGCTGCTTTTCCCGGCGGCGATCATGAGTGGCGTGCTGTTCTCGATCTTCGGTGTGTTCTGGCTGTTCTGGATCACCGGTACCTCGTTCGGGATCATGTCCTTCATCGGCATCCTGGTGCTGATGGGCGTGGTGGTGAACAACGGCATCGTGATGATCGAGCACATCAACAACCTGCGGCGCGGCGGCATGGGACGCACGCAGGCGCTGGTTGAGGGCTCACGCGAGCGATTGCGCCCGATCATGATGACGATGGGCACGGCGATCCTGGCGATGGTGCCGATCTCGCTGACCAACACGCAGATGTTCGGCAATGGTCCGGAGTACGCGCCGATGGCGCGCGCGATTGCCGGCGGCCTGGCGTTCTCGACCGTAGTCAGCCTCCTGTTCCTGCCGACCATCTATGCAGTGCTGGATGACCTGCGCAGTGCGGTGACGCGGCTGATCCGCCGCGCGCGAGGTGTGGAGAGGGTAGAGCCGGGCGCTGCCCGGCTGTAATGCGCGACAACGTGTTGTGGTGTGGGGGAGGCCGGTCGTAGTGGGGCGGCCTCCCCCTTTTTTTGGCTTGAGTCAGGCTTTGCGCAGGAACCAGGTCCGGCGCGTGTACTCGTGACCGAAATCCACCTGCCCGAATCGCGCGATCTCACGCTGACCACGCCTGTAATAGCGCCAAGGCGCTTTGGCCAGCGGAGGGGTTTGCCCGTAGAAAACATCCATGTGACCCACGGGCATCGACTTCGGGGTCACGTGCATGACCACGCTGCGGCGGGTTCCGGCAGAGGGATGCGGGGCGCCGCCATGGAACAGCTGCGGGTGCCAGACGATCACATCGCCTGGCTGCACGTGCACCGACTGCGGCTTCAGGCCAGCGTCTTCGCACTGGCGCGCCACCGCATCCTGATAGGCGGCCCAGCCCTCCGGCGACATGGCGCTGATCGGGCCGTCGCCGAAGACTTCGCGTCGCAGTGCCTGCACATCGATGGGCGGCAACAGGTGGCTACCCGGAACCACGCGCAGGGGGCCATTGCTTTCGTCAACCGCATCCAGCGCGGTCCATACCCCCATGTAGCGCTCGCCCGGGGACGTGCAGAACACTGGCGTATCGCGATGCAATGACTGCTCCGATCCGCGCTCGTAGTAGAGGCTGGTGTAGAGCGTGGTCGGTTCGCCGAGAAAGCGATCGCAGACGTCGATGGCCGGGTTGTCAGTGAGCAGGCGGGTCATCGCATCCACCGCCAGGTGCAGGTTGACGACCCGATACATGCGCTGGTGGTCGTCCAGGTTGCGCGAGACCGCCTTTGGATTGCGCTGTTTGAAGCGCGAGATGCGCTCGTTGATGTCCCTGACCAGTGCGGGTGCGATGGCCTGTCGCACCACCACGAAGCCATCGCGCATCAGCGCATCGTATGCATCCATTGGACTGTTCCTTCCTTAAATGCGGAGTATAGCTACGTGTGGCGGGACGTTACCCCGCCACCTTGCCCCACACCTTGAACGTGGTCAGCCACAGGCCGAGCATGCTGCCGATGTTGGTCAGCATGAACGTCAGCACCACGCGCGTGACCCGATTGCGGTACCAGCCCTTCAGGCTCTGCGCGTCGTCGCGCAGCTTGAGGAAGTCTTCGTACGCCGGCTTGCGCAGGCGCGCTTCCACCAAGGCCGAGAATGCGCCGGTCGGGATGCTCAGGCGGAACGGCTTGAACGGGGCCACCGCGATCGCGGTGAGGATGCTCAGCGGGTGACCGCCTGCCAGCAGGCAGCCCAGGCCCGCCAAGCCGCCGGTAAACATCGCCCAAGTCGCCAGCAGTTCGGTACCCACGCCCAGCCCGCCGCGGTAGAAGCCCACGCCGATGCCGGTCGCCACGATGGCCAGGATGCCCAGCGTGAACCACGGAATGTTGCGCTTCTTCGGTACCGCCTCCAGCTCGGCGCGCAGCGGTGCCGGTGCCTCGGTGTCGGTTTCCAGGTAACGCGCCAGGCCTGCCAGATGACCCGCACCGACAACCGCCAGCACTTCACGCTGCTGCGGGTCGTGTTCCTCGCGCAGGCGCGTGGCCATGTAGCGGTCGCGCTCGCCGATGATGGTCTCGTACAGTGCCGGGCTCTCGCTGGCGAACTCGCCAAAGCTCGACTCCAGCATGTCGCCCTGCTTGAGCTTCTCGATCTCGTTCTCGCCCACTTCTTCCGACGAGAACAGGCCCGCGCCCAGCCCGGCAACCAGCTTCAGCTTGCCGAAGAAGCCCAGCCGTTGCGACGCACGACGGAAGGTCAGGCCGACCTCGCGGTCGATCAGGTGCACCGGCAGGTTGCGCTCGCGCGCCAGGTCCACCGCGCGCTTCAGCTCGGCACCGGGCTCGATGTCGAGCTGTTCGGCCAAGCGGCGCTGGTAGGCGGACAGGGCCAGGTTGGCGGCGAACAGGGCGACGCGGCCCTTGCGGATCACCTCGACCAGGTCGAGCTTGGCCAGCGTATCCGGGTCGCTCAGCGCCTGCAGGCGCTGCGGGTCCAGTTCAACGGCAACGGCATCGAAGCGGCCGCTGTCGATGGCTTTCTCCACTGCTTCGACGCTGGCGCGCGAAACGTGGGCGGTGCCCAGCAGGGTGTAGCGCACGCCGTCGCGTTCGACGACGCGCACCGGCTGGCCGGCGAACAGATCGTCGCCGGTCTCGGGAAGGGTTTCGGTCATGGGTTCATTCATTGAAAGGTGCGGTTTCGGCGCCATCGCCGAGCGCGCGCTGCATCTGCACGGTGTCCAGCCAGCGGCCATGCTTGCGGCCGAGGCCACGGAACACGCCCACCAGCTCGAAGCCGAAGCGTTCGTGCAGCTTGATCGAGGCGGTGTTGGTCGGTTCGCCGATCACGGCCACCATCTGCCGGTAGCCACGCGCCACGCAGGCATCGATCAGGGCCTGCAGCAGGCTGGTGCCGACGCCCTTGCCCTGGAACGCGGCATCGACGTAGACCGAGTTCTCCACGGTCCACTGGTAGGCAATGCGGGTGCGGTAGGTGTTGGCGTAGGCGTAGCCGGCCACCTGGCCGTCGATTTCGGCGACCAAGTAGGGAAAGCCGCGATCGACAATGTCGCGCATGCGGCGCAGCATCTCGGTCGCGTCCGGAATGTCGTACTCGTAGGTGTTGACGAAGTCGGTCACTTCCACCGCATAGATCGCGGTGATCGCGTCGATGTCGGCCGGGCCGGCATCACGGATGAGGACGGCCATGCGCGGCTCCGGCTCAGTCGATGTAGCGCTTGAGCAGGTCACCGTACGCGTCGATGCGACGGTCGCGCAGGAACGGCCAGATGCGGCGCACGTGCTCGCTGCGCTGCAGGTCGACATCGCACAGCAGCACGGTGGCGTCCGTGCCGGCCTCGGCCAGGAACTCGCCCTGCGGGCCGAGCACGTGGCTGTTGCCCCAGAACTGGATGCCCGAGGCACCCAGCGGCGAGGCTTCGTGGCCGACGCGGTTGCAGCTCAGCACCGGCAGGCCGTTGGCCACGGCATGGCCGCGGTGGCTCAGCACCCAGGCGTCGCGCTGGCGGGTCTTCTCGTCCTGCACGTCGTCCGGGTCCCAGCCGATCGCGGTCGGGTACAGCAGCAGCTCGGCGCCGGCCAGCGCCATCAGGCGTGCCGCTTCCGGGTACCACTGGTCCCAGCACACCAGCACGCCCAGGCGGCCCACCGACGTATCGATCGGCTTGAAGCCGATGTCGCCCGGGGTGAAGTAGAACTTCTCGTAGAAGCCCGGGTCGTCCGGGATGTGCATCTTGCGGTACTTGCCGAGCAGGGTGCCGTCCTTTTCGAACACCACTGCAGTGTTGTGGTACAGGCCGGCGGCGCGGCGCTCGAACAGCGAGCCGACCAGCACCACGCCATGCTTCTTGGCCAGCGCGCCCAGGCGCTCGGTGCTCGGTCCGGGAATCGGCTCGGCCAGGTCGAACTCGTCCACCGACTCGTGCTGGCAGAAGTACGGACCGTTGTGCAGTTCCTGCAGCAGCACCAGCTTGGCACCCTGCGCAGCCGCCTCGGCCACGCGTGCTTCGATCACCGCCAGGTTGGCGGCGGCGTCACCGTGGTTGCGCTCCTGGATCAGGGCGACGGTAAGGGGGCTGCGCGAGTTCATGCGGGGCGTTCCTGCGGGAGAAAACCTGCATGTTAGCGCGGATGGGCGGCCGCAGCGTGTTGCGCGCTGAATGGCGTCCGCACACGGTAGCGCCGGGCCATGCCCGGCGGATTTTCAGGTCGTCGCTGCGCTCGCCGGGCTTGGCCCGGCGCTACCGGTCCGGCTTATGCCTTCAACAGCCCTTCCGGCAGCTGCATGGTGATGCAGTGCAGGCTGCCGTTCTGCCAGATCAGCGAGCGGCAGGGCACCTGCACGATCTCGCGGCCCGGATGGGCCTGGGCCAGCACGTCGCGGGCCAGGTCATCAGCCGGATCGCCGTAGGCCGGCATCAGCACCGCGCCGTTGATGATCAGGTAATTGGCGTACGACGCCGCCAGGCGGCGGCCTTCGTCGATCACCGGCTGTGCCCACGGCAGCGGGAACAGGCGGTACGGCTTCCCATCCTTGGTACGCAGCGCGGCCAGTTCGTTGCCCATCGCCTGCAGTTCGGCGTAGTGCGAGTCGCTCGCGTCGTCGCAGGCCTGGTAGACGATGCTGTCAGGCGAGGCGAAACGGGCCAGGGTGTCGATGTGGGCGTCGGTGTCGTCGCCTTCCAGGTAGCCGTGGTCCAGCCACAGCACGCGGTCCTGCTGCAGCCAGTTGGCCAGGTCGGCGCTCAGGCTTGCACGGTCGCGGTCCGGGTGGCGCTCGTGCAGGCACTTCCAGGTGGTCAACAGGGTGCCTTCGCCATCGGTCTCGATGCCGCCGCCTTCCAGCGCGAACGGGATGCTGCGCACCGGCGCGTCGTTGAACACGCCGGCCTGGTCCAGCACGCCCACCAGCTGGTCATCCAGGGTGGCGTCGAACTTGCCGCCCCAGCCGGTGAAGCGGAAATCCAGCAGCTGGAAACCGCCGTCGGCACGGCGCAGGGTGATCGGGCCGGAGTCACGCAGCCAGGTATCGTCGTAGGCCGCCGTGGTGAAGTGGACCTTGTCCATGTCGATGCGGTTGGAGCGCAGCCGCATCTCGGCGTAGGTCTCCACATCGTCGTCGGCCACGCAGATCAACACCGGCTGGAAGCGGGTGATGGCCGCGACCAGGGCGATGTAGGTCTCTTCCACCTGGCCCAGGCGGTCAGCCCAGTCGGTATCGGCGGTGGGCCAGGCAATCAGGACGCCGCTCTGGGCTTCCCACTCGGCAGGAAAACGAAGGGTCTGGTTCATGGTCTCGCTACACAGGCCCGCCCACGGCGGGTAAGGGGATCAGCGGATCGGCGGTTTCGGGCCGATTTCGTTCGGGTCCGCCTGGTTGGCCACCACGTCGATCACCTTCTGCTTCTCGAAGTAGACGGTGAACTGCGGGTACACCCAGCGGTTGATGGTCGGCCATTGCCGCTTCTGCCCGCCACGCGGCTGCAGCTGCTCGCTCGGCGCGCCGAACTGCGCCTGCACCTGCTGCATGCTCTGGCCGCGCACGGGCAGGGCACCGGCCGGCTTCTCGCGGGCGCGGTCGACAAGCAGGGTATCGGCCAGCGCCGGCGTGGCGGCGGCCAGGGTGGCCATCACGGCCAGGGCGGACAGGTAACGCTTCATCTCGATCTACTCCCCAGTGGTCAAGAAAGGCGATTACAGCAAAAACGGCAGGAAAAAGCCGCATAAACAAAAAACCGCCCGAAGGCGGTTTCTTGCATCGGGTCGGCCCCGCGTAGGGCCAGCCGCAGCCGGAAGGCTGTGAGGCTTAGCGCTGACGCGCCTTGAAACGCGGGTTCGACTTGCAGATGACGAAGATCTTGCCGCGACGACGGACGACCTTGCAGTCGCGGTGACGGGCCTTCGCCGACTTCAGGGAGGACAGGACTTTCATGGCATACCTCGGCGTAAACAGTAGTTGTTCGGGTGGAGCGTGGCCGCGATATGCGAAAGACAATCGGCAGTTGACGCTCGTTCAAGCCCGCCATTCTACCGGGCTTTTCCTCGTGGTTTCAAGTGGTTGCACAAAAGACCCCGCTGGGGGCGTCTGGCAGGGGCTAGAATGACCCCTTCACACGCTCTGGGACCCCCATGAATCCACTCGCTCCCGTCCTGACCATCGACGGCCCATCCGGGGCCGGCAAGGGTACCATCAGCCGCATCATCGCGCGCCGCATGGGCTGGCATTACCTGGATTCGGGTGCGCTGTACCGGGCGGTGGGCGTGGCCGCAAGCTGGGCCGACATCGACACCTCCGACGCCTCGGCGCTGGTGCGCTGCACCTTCGATACCCATGTTCAGTTTGTCGAGCAGGGCGATGCCATGCGGGTCATGGTCAACGGCACCGATGCCACCGACGAGCTGCGCCTGGAGACCACCGGCGCCCTGGCCTCTGCCATCGCCGCCATCCCCGAGGTCCGGGCCGCCCTGAAGGAGCGGCAGCGCGCATTCAGGGAGCTGCCGGGCCTGGTCGCCGACGGCCGCGACATGGGCACGGTGATCTTCCCGGATGCCCCCCACAAGGTCTTCCTGACCGCCAGCGCCGAGGAGCGCGCCGAGCGCCGGCATAAGCAGTTGAAAGACAAGGGGGTTTCTGTTAACTTTGATGACCTCCTGCGCGAGATCATGGCCCGCGACGCCCGTGATGCCCAGCGTACCGTGGCGCCCCTGAAGCCGGCAGACGATGCTGTCCTCATCGACACCACAGGCATCGGCATCGATGATGTCGTTGCCCGAGTGATGGATCTGCTTCCGGTTCCGGCTGCCTGATCCGTTCGCGCGGGAGCACTGCCAGCCGCATCGGCAGTGGTCGCGCAAAGCAGTGCTGTACCCGCTCCGTCGCGCACTGATGCGTGGCGGTTTTCCTACTACACACGACCTGCGTTTCCGGGGTCGACCAACAGGCGGGCGGTCGCCATTCCCCTGAAGGGGACGCCACCGACCCATGTGTCCAACAGAGTAAATCTAATGACCGAATCATTTGCCGAACTGTTTGAAGCCAGCCAGGCCAACCTGGCCAAGCTGAAGCCGGGCGCCATCGTCAGCGGTACCGTTGTTGAAGTCCGCGGCGACGTCGTGGTGATCAACGCTGGCCTGAAGTCCGAAGGCATCGTGCCGATCGAACAGTTCCGTAACGACGCTGGCGAAATCGACGTCGCCGAAGGCGACATCGTCAAGGTCGCCCTCGACTCGATCGAGAACGGCTTCGGCGAAACCGTCCTGTCGCGCGAGAAGGCCAAGCGCGCGATGGTGTGGGACGAGCTGGAAGAAGCGTTGGAAAAGAACGAAACCATCACCGGCCGCATCAGCGGCAAGGTCAAGGGTGGTTTCACCGTGGACATCAAGGATGTCCGCGCCTTCCTGCCGGGTTCCCTGGTCGATGTGCGCCCGGTGCGCGATCCGGCCTACCTGGAAGGCAAGGAGCTCGAGTTCAAGCTCATCAAGCTGGACCGCAAGCGTAACAACGTCGTGGTCTCGCGCCGCGCTGTCGTCGAAAGCGAGCACTCGGAAGAGCGCGAGCAGCTGATGGACAAGCTGCAGGAAGGCGCGATCCTGAAGGGTGTCGTCAAGAACCTGACCGATTACGGCGCGTTCGTGGACCTGGGCGGTATCGACGGCCTGCTGCACATCACCGACATGGCGTGGAAGCGCGTGCGTCACCCGTCGGAAGTCGTGAACGTTGGCGACGAGCTGGACGTTCGCGTGCTGAAGTTCGACCGCGAGCGCAACCGCGTTTCGCTGGGCCTGAAGCAGCTGGGCGAGGATCCGTGGGACAACATCGGCCGTCGTTACCCGGCCAACAGCCGCGTCTTCGGCAAGGTCTCCAACGTCACCGATTACGGTGCGTTCGTTGAGATCGAGCCGGGCGTCGAAGGCCTGGTGCACGTCTCGGAGATGGATTGGACCAACAAGAACGTCAACCCGTCGAAGGTTGTGCAGGTTGGTGATGAAGTCGAAGTGATGGTGCTGGACGTCGATGAAGAGCGTCGCCGCATCTCGCTGGGCATGAAGCAGGTTGCCGCCAACCCGTGGGAAACCTTCGCTGCCACCCACAAGAAGGGTGACAAGGTGTCGGGCCAGATCAAGTCGATCACCGACTTCGGCATCTTCATCGGCCTGGACGGCGGCATCGACGGCCTGGTCCACCTGTCCGACATCAGCTGGAACACCACCGGCGAAGACGTCGTTCGCAACTTCAAGAAGGGCGATACCCTGGACGCCGTCGTCCTGGCTGTCGATCCGGAGCGCGAGCGCATCTCCCTGGGCGTGAAGCAGCTGGAGCAGGATCCGTTCGGCCAGTACATGGCTGCCAATCCGAAGGGCTCCAAGGTCGAAGGCGTGGTGAAGGAAGTCGACGCCAAGGGCGCGATCATCGAGCTGGCTGACGGCATCGAAGGTTACGTCTCGGCCCGCGACATCGCCAACGAGCGCGTTGACGACGCCACCCAGCACCTGAAGGTCGGCGACAAGGTCGAAGCCAAGTTCGTGGGCATGGACCGCAAGGGCCGTACCCTGCAGCTGTCGATCAAGGCCAAGGACGACGCGGAAATGCGCGAAGTGCTGGAGGAATACCAGTCCTCTTCGGCTTCCAGTGGCACCACCCAGCTGGGCGCACTGCTGCGTGCACAGCTGAACGGCAACAAGTCCGAGTAATCGGCCTTAGGCTGTTCGTTGTTTCCTGGACGGCCCGGGCCTTGCCCGGGCCGTTTCAGGCTGAGATACCCCTGATGTGAGCCGGTAATGACCAAATCCGAACTGATCGAAATCCTTGCGCGCCGCCAGGCGCACCTGAAGGCCGATGATGTCGATCTGGCGGTGAAGTCGTTGCTGGAAATGATGGGCGGATCGCTGTCCGCCGGGGATCGCATCGAAATTCGTGGTTTTGGCAGCTTCTCGCTGCACTATCGGCCGCCGCGCCTGGGTCGCAACCCGAAGACCGGCGAGTCGGTTGCCCTGCCGGGCAAGCACGTCCCACATTTCAAGCCGGGCAAGGAACTGCGCGAGCGTGTCAGCAGTGTGCTGCCGCTGGACGCCGATCCGGCCTGAGCCTCCCGTCGCGCCACCGCGTGCGAATCCAGCCGCGAGTCGGATAAGCTACGGACTCCTGCCACTGGAGCTGTCGCATGAAGGTTTTTCGTCTGCTGGTCCTGCTGGCGGTACTCATTGTTGGGTTGATCATCGGTGCCATGAACATGGACGAGATGACCATCAACCTGCTGTTCACCCAGCTCAAGACCTCGGTCGGCGTGGCCATCATTGCCGCGTTGCTGATCGGCGTCATCGTTGGTGCTGGCCTGGTGCTGGTGAGCGTGGTCATTCCGCTCTACAGCCAGCTGCGCCGCGCCAACAAGTCCGCTGCCGCCACGCCGGCACCGGTTGCCTCCCCTCAATCTTTTGATGGACGCTGATCGAAGATGGATTTCGTCACCGAGTGGTTCTGGTTCTTCCTGTTCGTTCCGCTGGCCGCACTGGCCGGGTGGGTGATCGGACGGCGTGGTGGTCAACGCCACGGTGACAACCAGGTCAGCCGCCTGTCCAGCACCTACTTCCGTGGCCTGAACTACCTGCTCAACGAGCAGCCGGACAAGGCCATCGAGCTGTTCCTGCACATCGCCGAGCTGGACAAGGAAACCTTCGAGACCCAGGTCGCGCTGGGCCACCTGTTCCGCCGCCGCGGCGAAGTCGATCGCGCCATCCGCCTGCACCAGGGCCTGGTCAACCGGCACGACCTCAGCGATGCGCAACGCGTGCAGGCGCTGCTGGCGCTGGGCGAGGACTACATGAAGTCCGGCCTGCTGGACCGCGCCGAGACCGTGTTCACCGAACTGGCGCAGCTGGACCAGCGTGCCCCGCAGGCACTCAAGCACCTGATCGGCATCTACCAGGCCGAGCGTGACTGGGAAAAGGCGATCGACAACGCGACCCGTTTCGAGGACGTTACCGGCGAGCCGATGGGCAAGCTGATCGGGCAGTTCGAGTGCGAACTGGCCGAACGCTTCCGCGGTGCCGGCAAGCTGGAAGAGGCGAGGGCGGCGATCGCCCGGGCCTACCAGGCCGATGCGATGTCGGTGCGTGCCGGCATCATCGAAGGGCGCCTGGAAACCGACGCGGGCAATCCGGAAGCGGCCGTACGCGCGTTCGAGCGTGCTGCGCGCAATGATCCGGAGTACCTGCCGGAGCTGCTGCCGGCGCTGATGCAGAACTACCGCAAGGTGGGTGATCTGGCAGGCGCGCGCGCTTTCCTGTCGGAGATGACCGAGCATTACCGTGGCATTGCCCCGGTGCTGGCGCTGACCCGCCTGATGGAAGAGCAGGAGGGCGTGGCCCCGGCCCGTGCCTATCTGGGCCGCCAGCTCAAGGACCGCCCGTCGGTGCGTGGCGAGTCCGCGCTGATCGACCTGACCCTTGCTGAAGGCGCTGATTCCACGGCGACCCTGCACGACCTCAAGCACATCACCGACCAGTTGCTGGTACGCAACCCGGCCTATCGCTGCACCCGCTGTGGTTTCGGGGCGCGCACCCATCACTGGCAGTGCCCGAGCTGCAAGGAGTGGGGTACGGTCAAGCCGCTGTTGAATTACGCGGTGCTCTGATCCATGCCGTGGCTCGTGATGGGCGCGCTGCTGGGCCTGGCCCTGCTGAGTGCGGCACTGACCTGGGCGGCGCGGGGCTATGCGCTGCGCCGGCAACTGTTTGACCAGCCGGGCGAGCGCCGCAGTCACAGCGTAGCGACCCCTCGAGGTGGCGGCATCGCCATCGTCATCAGCCTGCTGGTGACCGCCGGTGTTGCCATGTGGGCCTGGCCCGCAGCGCTTCCGAGCCTGCTCGTGGCCGCCCTTGGCCTGGCGCTGGTGGCGGGTATCGGCTGGTGGGATGACCATCGGCCGCTTCCGGCCATGCGCCGCCTGATGGTGCATTTCATCGCCGCCGCGCTGCTGGCCGCGCTGGTCAGGGTGCATGGTGGCAGCTGGCTGCTGGCCGTGTTGGTCCTGCTGTTCACTGCCTCTCTGATCAACATCTGGAATTTCATGGATGGGATCAACGGCATCGCGGCCAGCCAGGCCGTTGTGGTGGCCCTGGGGCTGGCGCCGTTGCTGCCCTGGCCGTACTCGCTGGCGGCCATCGCGTTGGGCCTGGCGTGCCTGGGCTTCCTGCCGTTCAACTTCCCACGGGCCCGGATCTTCATGGGCGATGTCGGAAGTGGCGCGCTGGGTTATGCGGTTGCGGCGGTGCTGGCACTGGCCAGTGTCAAGACCGACATCAACTGGATACTGCTGCTTGTGTCGGCATCGCCGTTCCTTGTGGACGCGGGCTTCACACTGCTGGCGCGCATCATTTCAGGACAACGCTGGATGGAACCCCATACCCAGCATGTCTACCAGCGCGCGGTGCAGGCAGGAGCCAGTCACGCCCGGGTAACAGGGATGTACTTTGCTTTGGGCCTGTTCAGTATTACAGTGCTTAATGTCTGCTCCAACTTGCAGCCGAGGTGGGAGGCTGCCGTGGCGATCGCGTGGTTCATTGCGCTGAGCGTCCTCTGGCTCCTCCTGCGCAATGGATTGCGCCACCGAAAAGGAAATACCTGACTTATGGCTTCACCCTGGCGGGACAGAATCCTCGGCCTGATGCCGCGTTCGGCCATCGTCTGCCACGACCTGTTCATGGTCTGGGCATGCTGGCAGCTGCTGCACGCAGGGCGGTACTCGATCCTGGCCAACGCCCCCGAGCTCCCTCTCTGGAACGTCGACACCACGCTGGTGCTGCTGCTGCAGGGCCTGGTGTTCTGGCGCGTGGGCCTCTATCGGGGGCTGTGGCGGTTCGCCAGCGTCAGCGACCTGCTGAACATCTTCAAGGCCAGCTTCATCGGCATGGTGGCCATCGTGCTGGTGCTGATGTGGAAGCGCTTCGATGGCGTGCCGATGTCGGTGCTGGTGATCTATCCGTTCGCGCTGTCGGCGCTGCTGGGCGCGCCGCGCCTGCTGTACCGGGCCTGGAAGGACTACCAAGCGCTGCAGTCGGACTCATCCGCGCGTCGCGTGCTGATCCTGGGTGCCGGCCAGGCCGCCGAGACCCTGGTCCGTGACCTGCGCCGTTCAGGCAATTTCGAGCCGGTCGGCCTGCTGGACGATGCGCCGCACCTGCGCGGTGCCAAGCTGCAGGGCCTGCCGATCCTCGGCACCCTGGACGATGCGCCGACCGTGGTCCGTGAGACGGCGGCCAAGCTGCTGGTGATCGCCATCCCCTCGCTGGACGCCGCAGGCATGCAGCGGATCGTGGCCATCTGCGAAAGCACCGGCGTGCCGTTCCGCACCGTGCCCAAGCTCAGCGACATCCTGCAGGGCCAGTCGCTGCCGGGGCAGTTGAAGGAAGTGGCGATCGAGGATCTGCTCGGCCGCAAGCCGATCATGCCGGACTGGAACCTGATCCGTGGCTGGTTGGGCGGGCGTACGGTGATGGTCACCGGCGCTGGCGGTTCGATCGGCTCCGAGCTGTGCCGCCAGTGCGCGCGTCACGGTGCCGGTCGCATCATCCTGCTGGAGATCAGCGAGCTGCTGTTGCTGACCATCGAGGGTGAGCTGCGACGCAGCTTCCCGGACGTCGAGGTTGAAGCAGTGCTGGGCGATTGCGGCGACCCGGCGGTGATCCGCCATGCGCTGTCGCTGCATCCCGTCGACACCGCCTTCCATGCCGCCGCCTACAAGCATGTACCGGTGCTGGAGCGACAGCTGCGCGAGGCGGTGCGCAACAACATCCTGGCCACAGAGAACGTGGCCCGCGCCTGCCTGGAAGCGCGCGTCGAGCACTTCGTGTTCATTTCCACCGACAAGGCCGTCGACCCGGTCAATGCGCTGGGCGCCAGCAAGCGCTATGCGGAAATGATCTGCCAGAGCCTGGACCAGAAGTCCACGCATACCCGTTTCGTCACGGTGCGCTTCGGCAACGTGCTGGCCTCGGCCGGCAGCGTGGTGCCACTGTTCCGCGAACAGATCCTGCGGGGTGGGCCGGTGACCGTCACCGACCCGGAAGTCAGCCGCTACTTCATGACCATCCCGGAGGCCTGCCAGCTGATCCTGCAGGCCGCCGCCTCGGCGTCGCACGGTGCGATCTATACCCTCGACATGGGCGAGCCGGTGCCGATCCGCGTACTGGCCGAGCAGATGATCCGCCTGGCCGGCAAGCAGCCGTACAAGGACATTCCGATCATCTACACCGGGCTGCGTCCGGGCGAGAAGCTGCACGAGACGCTGTTCTATTCGGACGAGGACTATCGTTCCACCGCGCACCCGAAGATTCTCGAGGCCGGTGTGCGCGCGTTCTCACGTGACCTGGTGCTGGGCAATGTTCCGCGCCTGCGCGATGCCGTGGCTGGTTACGACACCACCAGCATCCAGGAGATCCTGTTCGCGACAATGCCGGAGTTCTCGCCAATCGAACAGGATGCTTACATTTCATCCGCTAAAGTCGTGCCCTTTCCGGCACGTGAGGCCAACAGGCACCAATGAGCAAGCGAATTCGCAAGGCAGTTTTTCCAGTGGCAGGGCTCGGGACGCGCTTCTTGCCGGCAACCAAGACGGTTCCGAAGGAAATGTTGCCGATCATTGATCGTCCGCTGATCCAGTACGCGGTCGATGAGGCAATCGAAGCTGGTTGCGACACGCTGGTGTTCATCACCAACCGCTACAAGCATGCCGTGGCCGACTACTTCGACAAGGCTTACGAGCTGGAGCAGAAGCTCGAGCGCGCCGGCAAGCAGGAACAGCTGGAGATGATCCGCCACGTGCTTCCCAACGGCGTGCGTGCGATCTTTGTGACCCAGGCCGAGGCTCTGGGCCTGGGCCATGCGGTGCTGTGTGCAAAGGCCGTGATCGGTGACGAGCCGTTTGCAGTGCTGCTGCCGGACGACCTGATCTGGAACCGCGGCGACGGCGCGCTGAAGCAGATGGCCGATCTGAACGAAGCCAGTGGCGCCAGCGTCATCGCCGTTGAAGATGTGCCGCACGACAAGACCGCCAGCTATGGCATCGTCGCAACCGAGGCCTTCGATGGCCGCAAGGGGCGCATTTCGCAGATCGTGGAGAAGCCGAAGCCGGAGGACGCGCCGAGCGACCTGGCCGTGGTCGGCCGCTACGTGCTGAGCCCGAAGATCTTCGAGCTGCTGGAAAATACCGGCAGCGGCGCCGGCGGTGAGATCCAGCTGACCGACGCGATCGCGCAGCTGCTGAAGACCGAAGAGGTCGATGCCTATCGTTTCGAGGGCACGCGCTTCGACTGCGGCACGCACCTGGGGCTGGTCGAAGCGACGATCCGTTTCGCGCTGGACAACCCGAAGCTGGCCGGCCCGGCGCGGGAGAAGCTGGCGGCGATGCTGGCGGAATAAGGGTTCTATCAAGCGCTCCGTGCAGCGCCTTGATCGATACGTGATGGGCGGGACGGGTGGGCCTTTGCAGGACACGCCGTAAACCCGTCCATGGGGGCTCGGTCGCCGCATTCATGCGGCGAACGGTCGTGCCAAAGGCCCACCCGCCCCGCCTGTCAGGTTTCCTGCGGGCGCGGACGGGAAGGGCGGAATCAAGGGCAAGAGCAAAAGCAAAAAGGCAGCCGATGGCTGCCTTTTTTGTTTCCGCGAGCGTCGAGTCGGGGTCGGATCCCTTTGCGTAGCAAAGGGCTCTGACCCCAGCTCTTGCCCTGCCTTTGCTCACCCCTCCGCCGCGCGGAATGATGGATGGCGCGGGTGGGTGAGGCTGACCGGGACCGTTGGCGCCATGGATGGCGCCATCGAGCCCCCAGGGACGGGTTTACGGCGTGTCCCGGGCAGCCTCACCCACCCGGGCCCCCCAGCAAACCGAAACGTCCGCCGGCAACGCTTTGAACCTTACAGCGCCTCGAAAATACCCGCCGCGCCCATGCCGGTGCCGATGCACATGGTCACCATGCCGTACTTCTGCTGGCGACGACGCAGGCCGTGCAGCAGGGTTGCGGTACGGATCGCGCCGGTTGCACCCAGCGGGTGGCCCAAGGCAATCGCGCCGCCCAGCGGGTTGACCTTGCTCGGGTCCAGGCCGCAATCGCGGATCACCGCCAGCGACTGCGCGGCGAACGCTTCGTTCAGTTCAATCCAGTCCAGCTGGTCCTGGGTCAGGCCCGCCTGCTTCAGTGCCTTCGGGATCGCGGCGATCGGGCCGATGCCCATCACTTCCGGGCGCACCCCGGCCACCGAGAAGCTGACGAAACGGGCCAGCGGGGTCAGGCCGTAGTCCTTGATCGCCTGTTCCGAGGCCAGCAGCACGGCACCGGCGCCATCGCTCATCTGCGACGAGTTACCGGCGGTGACGGTGCCGCCGAACTGGCCGTTGCGGAACACCGGGCGCAGCTTGGCCAGGCCTTCGGCCGAGGAGTCCGGGCGGGGGCCTTCGTCGGTGTCGGCGATCTTGTTGCGGGTGATGATGCGCTGGCCGTCGGCCAGGTCCGGCAGGTGCGAGACGATCTCGTACGGGCTGATCTCGTCCTTGAACTCGCCGTTCTGGATCGCGGCCATGGCCTTCTGGTGCGAGGCGAGGGCGAAGGCGTCCTGGTCTTCACGCGAGACCTTCCACTCTTCGGCGACCTTCTCGGCAGTGATGCCCATGCCGTAGGCGATGGCCACGTGGTCGTTGTCGAACACGCTCGGCGCCATGGCGATCTTGTTGCCCATCATCGGCACCATCGACATCGACTCGGTGCCACCGGCCAGCATCAGGTCGGCGTTGCCCAGGCGGATCGCGTCGGCGGCCTGCGCCACGGCCTGCAGGCCGGAGGAGCAGAAGCGGTTCACGGTCTGCGCGGCGATGGTGTTTGGCAGGCCAGCCAGCAGGACGCCGATGCGCGCCACGTTCATGCCCTGCTCGGCTTCGGGCATGGCGCAGCCGATGATCGCGTCATCGATGCGGTTGACGTCCACGCCCGGGGCCTGCGCGACGACGCTGCGCAGCACGTGCGCAAGCATGTCGTCGGGGCGGGTGTTGCGGAACATGCCCTTGGGCGCCTTGCCAACCGGGGTGCGGGTGGCGGCGACGATGTAGGCGTCCTGGATTTGCTTGGTCATTGCAGTGATCTCTTGAATTTTTTAGCCGGAGTGCCGACCAACGGCCGGCACCCACCGGAAGCAGGGATGGGCGATCAGTTACGCAGCGGCTTGCCGGTCTTCAGCATGTGCGCGATGCGGGCCTGGGTCTTTTCCTGCTGGGCCAGTTCGACGAAGTGCTTGCGCTCCAGGGTCAGCAGCCACTCTTCGTCGACCAGGGTGCCGCGGTCGACCTTGCCGCCGCACAGCACGGTGGCGATGCGCTCGGCGATCTCGTAGTCGTACGGGCTGATGAAGCGGCCTTCCAGCATGTTGACCAGCATCATCTTGAAGGTGGCGATACCCACGTCACCGGCGACCTGGATGCGGCGTGCCGGCAGCGGCGGGCGGTAGCCCGCTTCTGCCAGGGCGCGTGCTTCGGCCTTGGCGATGTGCAGGGCCTCGTAGCTGTTGAACACCACCTTGTCGGTGCTGCGCAGCAGGCCCAGTTCCTTGGCGTTGACCGCCGAGTTGGACACCTTGGCCATCGCCACGGTCTCGAAGGTCTTCTTCAGTTCGGCGAACACGTCGCCGCCCGGGCCCGCGGCCTGCGAGGCACGCACGGCCAGTTCCTTCAGGCCACCACCGGCCGGCAGCAGGCCGACACCGGCTTCGACCAGGCCGATGTAGCTTTCCAGGAAGGCCACGGTCTTGGCGCTGTGCATCTGGAACTCGCAGCCGCCGCCCAGGGCCAGGCCACGCACGGCGGCCACCACCGGCACCAGGGAGTACTTGATGCGCTGGCTGGTGCGCTGGAAGTTGGCGACCATTTCCTCGAACTGGTCGACCTTGCCGGCCTGCAGCAGGCCGAGCGCACCGGCCAGGTCGGCACCGGCGGAGAAGGGTTCCTTCTGCTGCCAGATCACCAGGCCCTGGAAGTCCTTCTCGGCGCGGCTCACGCATTCCTGCAGGCCGTCCAGCACCTGGTCGGAGACGGTGTTCATCTTGGTCTTGAAACTGACCACCGCGATGCCATCGCCGTCGTGCCACATGCGCAGGCCGTCGTTCTCGAACACGGTTTCGCCCGGAGCGAACTGCTCGCCCAGCAGCGGATCCGGGAAGCGCTGGCGCTGGTACACCGGCAGCGACGAACGCGGCAGCTTGGCGTTGCGCGACGGGCTGTAGCTGCCCTCGGCGGCGTGCACGCCGTCGCGGCCATCGAACACCCAATCCGGCAGCGGGGCGCTGCTCATGCTCTTGCCGGCCACGATGTCATCGGCGATCCACTGTGCCACCTGCTTCCAGCCGGCAGCCTGCCAGGTCTCGAACGGGCCCAGCGACCAGCCGTAACCCCAGCGGATGGCCAGATCGACGTCGCGCGCGGTCTCGGCGATGTCGGCCAGGTGGTAGGCGCTGTAGTGGAACAGGTCGCGGAAGGTCGCCCACAGGAACTGCGCCTGCGGGTGCTGGCTCTCGCGCAGCTTGGCGAACTTCTCGGCCGGGTTCTTGATCTTCAGGATCTCGACCACTTCCGGCGCGGCAGCGCGATCGGCCGGGCGGTAGTCCTGCTTCTCCAGATCCAGTACCACGATGTCCTTGCCGACCTTGCGGAAGATGCCGGCGCCGGTCTTCTGGCCCAGCGCGCCCTTGGAAATCAGCGCGTCCAGCCACTTCGGCGACTTGAAGAATTCATGCCACGGGTCATTCGGCAGGGTGTCGCCCATGGTCTTGATGACGTGGGCCATGGTGTCCAGGCCGACCACGTCGGAGGTGCGGTAGGTGGCAGACTTCGGGCGGCCGACCAGCGGACCGGTCAGGCCGTCCACTTCATCGAAGCCCAGGCCGAACTGCTGGGTGTGGTGGATGGTGGACAGGATCGAGAACACGCCGATGCGGTTGCCGATGAAGTTCGGGGTGTCCTTGGCGTACACCACGCCCTTGCCCAGGGTGGTGACCAGGAAGGCTTCCAGGCCTTCCAGCACGGCGGCGTCGGTGGTGGTGGCCGGGATCAGCTCGGCCAGGTGCATGTAGCGCGGCGGGTTGAAGAAGTGCACGCCGCAGAAGCGGTGGCGCAGCTGTTCGGGCAGCACGTCGGCCAGCTTGTTGATGCCCAGGCCCGAGGTGTTGGAGGCCAGCACCGCGTGGTCGGCCACGAACGGCGCAATCTTCTTGTACAGGTCCTGCTTCCAGTCCATGCGCTCGGCGATGGCCTCGATGATCAGGTCGCAGTCCTTCAGCTGCTCCAGGCCGGAGTCGTAATTGGCCGGGGTGATGGCTTCGGCCAGCGACTTGCTGGCCAGCGGCGCCGGGCTCAGCTTGCCCAGGTTGGCGATCGCCTTCAGCACGATGCCATCGGCCGGACCTTCCTTCGCAGGCAGGTCGAACAGCACGGTGTCGACGCCGGCGTTGGTGAGGTGGGCGGCGATCTGGGCACCCATGACGCCGGCACCCAGCACGGCGGCGCGGCGGACTAGCAGGGAATTGGACATGGTGTAGGGCCTTTGTTGGTCAGCAGTTACTGGGTGGAATCAACGGGAAGCGGGCAGGGCGCTGGCACGTGCGGCGGCGCGGAACCCGGCTTCGGCGAAATGGATCAGTTCGTGGGCGGCATGGGCACGATGCGCCGCTTCGGTGACACCGGCGGGACGCTTGATCAGCCCGAAGTCGGCCATGGCATAGGTGAGCGAGCCAGCCAGGAAGTCGAGGCGCCAGTACAGCTCCTCCTTGCTCAGGTCCGGTACGCATTCGCCGATGGCCTTGCCGAACGCACGCAGCACGTGGCCGTAGTGGTCGGACAGGAACTTGCGCAGGTTGTCGTTCTTCTCGGCGTAGGCGCGGGCAATCACGCGCACGAAGGCGCCGCCGTTCTGGCGGTCCTGGGCCAGCGCCAGGGCCGGCTCGACGAAGGCGGCCAGCACCGGGCGCAGTTCGCCGGGGTGTTCGCTGCGGGCCCGCTCCAGCTGCGCCAGGCGCGCGCCGGTCATCTCGTCCATGCGGCGGCGGAAGACCTCATTGACCAGATTTTCCTTGGAACCGAAGTGGTAGTTGACCGCGGCGATGTTGACGTCGGCCTGGCTGGTCACCTGGCGCAGCGAGGTGCCGGCGAAGCCGTGCTGGGCGAACAGCTCCTCGGCCGCGCCGAGGATCCGGTCCTTGGTCGAGAAGTGGGCGGGTTTGGCCATCGGCGGGCAGACCTTAAATCAAACGATTGTTTGATACTAGGACCAGACGGTACCGTATGGCATTTTGCAGTGCAGCAAAATCGGCCGCTCCGGTCAGATTTCACTCAGGTGGGTGAATGGGTGGACCTGAACCTGTAGAGCCGAGCCCGCGCTCGGCTGCTCTTCGGCCCAAAGGCCAGCCGAGCATGGGCTCGGCGCTACAACAGGGCCACATGGCCCTCTACCACCCGGCCACGTTATCTTTTACAATTCGCCTACGTTTATCAGGCTAAGCCCGCGTCCCGACGCGGGTTTTTTTCATGTTACCCTTCGGGCCATCAGCGGCCCGATTCCATTGGAGACATCCCATGGCGCTGGAGCGCACCCTTTCGATCATCAAGCCGGACGCCGTTGCCAAGAACGTCATCGGCGAAATCTACGCCCGCTTCGAGAAGGCCGGCCTGAAGGTCGTGGCCGCCAAGTACAAGCAGCTGTCGCGCCGTGAAGCCGAAGGCTTCTATGCCGTGCACCGCGAGCGTCCGTTCTTCAACGCGCTGGTCGAGTTCATGATCTCCGGCCCGGTGATGATCCAGGCCCTGGAAGGCGAGAACGCCGTCCTGGCCCACCGCGACCTGCTGGGCGCCACCAACCCGAAGGAAGCCGCGCCGGGCACCATCCGCGCCGACTTCGCCGAATCCATCGATGCCAACGCCGCACACGGCTCGGACTCGGTCGAGAATGCCGCGATTGAGATCGCCTACTTCTTCGCCGCCACCGAAGTCGTCTCGCGCTGAGAGTAATGCCGTGAACGAGGTCGTACAGTCCCCCGCCATCCAGCCGCTGCCGAAGTCGGCACCCACGGCTGGCAAGCAGAACCTGCTCGACCTCGATCGCGCGGGCCTGGAGAAGTTTTTCGTCGAGGTTCTCGGCGAGAAGAAGTTCCGTGCCCATCAGGTGATGAAGTGGATCCACCATCGCTACGTCACCGATTTCGATGAAATGACCGACCTCGGCAAGGTCCTGCGCGCCAAGCTGCAGGCCCATGCCGAGGTGCTGGTTCCGAACATCGTGTTCGACAAGCCCTCCGCCGACGGCACCCACAAGTGGCTGCTGGCGATGGGCGTGGATGGCAAGAACGCCATCGAGACCGTGTACATCCCGGACAAGACCCGCGGCACGTTGTGCGTGTCCTCGCAGGTCGGTTGCGGCCTGAACTGCACGTTCTGCTCCACCGCCACCCAGGGCTTCAACCGTAACCTGACCACCGCCGAGATCATCGGCCAGGTGTGGGTTGCCGCACGCCACCTGGGCAACGTGCCGCACCAGATGCGCCGCCTCACCAACGTGGTGATGATGGGCATGGGCGAGCCGCTGATGAATTTCGACAACGTCGTGCGCGCCATGAGCGTGATGCGCGACGACCTGGGCTACGGCCTGGCCAACAAGCGAGTGACCCTGTCGACCTCCGGCCTGGTGCCGCAGATCGACCGCCTGTCTGCCGAAAGCGACGTGTCGCTGGCGGTGTCGCTGCATGCGCCGAACGACGCACTGCGCGAGACGCTGGTGCCGCTCAACAAGAAGTACCCGATCGCCGAGCTGATGGCCTCGTGCGCACGCTACCTGCGCGCCAACAAGCGCCGCGAATCGGTCACCTTTGAATACACCCTGATGAAGGGCGTCAACGACAAGCCCGAGCATGCCCGCGAGCTGGCCCGTCTGATGCGCCAGTTCGACAACGCGGTGCAGGCCAAGGATTCGGGCAAGGTCAACCTGATCCCGTTCAATCCGTTCCCGGGCACCCGCTACGAGCGTTCCGAGGAGGCCAACATCCGCGCCTTCCAGAAGATCCTGCTCGACAGCAACGTGCTGACGATGGTCCGCCGCACCCGTGGCGACGACATCGACGCCGCCTGTGGCCAGCTCAAGGGCCAGGTGATGGACCGCACCCGCCGCCAGGCGGAGTTCAACAAGACGCTGCAGGCGGGGAAGGGGAGCGATGCCGCGGCCTGACCGCCTCTGGCTGGCGCTTCTCACAGGCGTGCTGGCCGTTGCGGTCGGCGGCTGCAAGTCCCAACCCAAGGCCAAGCTGGGCCCCAGCGAAGCGCCGGTCTATTCGGTGCGAGATCCGGACAGCGTGCGGCGCCAGGTGCGCCTGCAGGATCTGCTGGCGCTGGCTGCCCGTGACATGCAGGTCGGCAACCTGGATGCGGCCGAACGCAAGGCGCGCGAGGCGCTGAAGCTGGCGCCCGACTCGCCGGATGCGCTGGTGCTGCTGGCCGGCATCGATGAGCGCCGTGGCCGGAGCCAGCAAGCGGGCGAGAGCTTCCGCAGGGCGGCCGAACAGGCGCCGCAGCGCGGTGACATCCTCAACAATTACGGGGCGTGGCTGTGCCAGCAGGGGCGGCCGGCCGAGTCGCTGGCGTGGTTCGATCGAGCGCTGCAGGCGCCGGGCTACGCCACACCGGCCGAATCCCAGGCCAATGCGGGCAGCTGTGCACTGGACGCTGGTCAACTTGAACGTGCCGAGCGCGACCTGCGCGCGGCGCTGTCGGTGCTGCCGGGAAACCCGGTCGCGCTGGAGGCGATGGCCCAGCTCAGCTTCCGCCAGGGCCGCTTCATGGAGGCGCGGGCCTTCGCCGAACGTAGGATTGCGGCTGCACCCGCAACGCGTTCCGTGTTACAACTTGCGTCTCAAATCGAAGCGCGGCTGGGTGATCGGGCGGCATCTGATCGCTATCTTCAGCGGATTCGACAGGAATTTCCGCAGGAAGCGGGCTCCTAACTCCAGGGTTGATGCATTGTGATTGATGACCAGACTGTGAGCGCTCTCGAGACTGCGGCCGGCTGCGGCACCCGCCTGCGCCAGGCCCGCGAGGCGGCCGGACTGACCCTCGAAGATGTCGGCTCGCGCCTGCGCATGCCGGTCCAGGTGGTCAGGTCGCTGGAAGAAGAACAATGGCAGAAGCTTGGCGCGCCGGTGTTCGTGCGCGGCCAGCTGCGCAGCTACGCGCGGCTTCTGGACGTGGACGTGGGAGAGCTGCTGGAGCAGGCCCAGGTCGGCCCGGTGGTGCCGCCTACCCTGGTCAGCCATACCCATACCCCGCGTGCGCGCCGCATTGCAGAGAATCTCGGCCGTCGCGTGCTGTACGTCGGCATCACCGCGGTGCTGGCAGTGCCGGTGTGGTTCGCCACCCGTGGTCATTTCGATGGCAGTGCGACGCCGTCGCCGAACACCGCCTCGCTGGACGCGATTCCGGCCGCCGTGCCGGTGACCCCCTCTGCCGCCGGCGTCGAGCCGGCCGCGGTGGCGGACGTGGCGAGCGCTCCGGCCAGCAAGCCGGCCGCCACTCCGTACGTGGCCTCGCTGGCCCCAGTGCCGCGTCCAGCCCCGGCACCGGCCGCTGCCGCCAATACGCTGGACATGCAGTTCAGTGGCGACAGCTGGGTCGATATCGGCGGCCCGGACGGCAGCACTGTCGAGAAGGCGCTGATCAAATCCGGCGAGAGCCGCAGCTTCACGCCGGGCCAGGTGACCCGGGTGACCCTGGGCAACGCCTCGGCGGTCCAGGTTCAGCAGAACGGCGCTATCGTCGATCTGACCCCCTACCAGCGAGCCAACGTGGCACGCTTTCAGGTATCCTCTGAAGGCTCCGTAGTCCCGGTTTCGCACTGAGGCGCGGTTTCACCACCTTCGATTAATTCCAATGGTCCCTCCCGATGGGCGGGGCGAGAGTACGCATGGCGATCGACGATCTGCTCGACGAGCACGAACAAAGTGAACGCGTCCGCAGCTGGCTGCGGAAGAATGGCGCCAGCATCCTCGGTGGCGTGGTCATCGCCATCGGTGCCATTGCCGGCTGGCAGTGGTACCAGAAGGATCAGGGCGGCAAGCTGGCCTCGGCCAATGTCGAGTACCAGAAGGCGCTCGTTGGCCTGCAGCAGAACAAGCTCGACGACGCCGCCAAGGCGGTCAAGGCGCTCGAAGCCGGCCCGTCCAGCATCTACGGCGACCTGGCGGCGCTGCAGCTGGCCAAGGCCCAGGTCGATGCCGGCAAGAACGAAGAAGCCCTGGCTACCCTGCGCGGCGTGAAGGTTGAAGGTGACCTGCAGCGCGTGGTCGACCAGCGCGTGGCCCGCCTGCTGGTGGCCACCGGCAAGAGCGACGAGGCGATCAAGCTGCTGGGCAGCGCCACCGACAGCAGCAGCCTGGAAATCCATGGCGATGCGCTGATGGCGCAGGGCAAGCGCGATGAGGCCCGCGCACAGTACGAGAAGGCGCTGAAGACGCTGGACGTGGCAGCGCCGCAGCGGCGCCTGCTGGAAACCAAGGTTATGGACGCCGGCGGCACCGTCGCCGCCCCTGCGGAGTCGGTTTGATGAGTCAGAAGGTCATGATCACCCGCGTCGCCACCGTGCTCCTGATGGGCATGGCCCTGACCGGCTGCAGCACCATGAAGGGCTGGTTCGCCGGCAAGGACGCGGCCGCGAAGAAGGCACAGGAACCGGCTGAGCTGGTCAAGTTCGAGCCGACCCTGAAGGTCAACAAGGCCTGGTCGGTCAACCTCGGCAAGGGCGAGCGCCGCATCGGCGTGCGCCAGGGCCCGGCCGTGGCCAACGGCCACGTGTTCGCTGCGGCGATCACCGGTGGCGTGCACGCCATCGACCTGCAGACCGGCAAGAAGGTCTGGACCTGGGAGCCGCAGAAGGAAAAGAAGAAGGCCAAGCTGCGCCTGTCCGGTGGCCCGGGTGTCGGTGAGAACCTGGTCGTGATCGGCACGCTCGATGGCCAGGTCATCGCGCTGGACATCAACGACGGCAGCGAAAAGTGGCGCGCCCGTGTTCCGGGTGAAGTCATCGCCGCGCCGGCCATCGCCCAGGGCGCGGTCTACGTGCGCAGCAACGACGGCCGTATCACTGCGTTCGATGCCGGCAACGGCACCCAGAAGTGGTTCAACCCGAGCGAGCTGCCGGCGCTGACCGTGCGTGGCAACGCACCGGTGGTGACCGGCCCGGGCGTGCTGTTCATCGGCAAGGACGAGGGCGCGGTTGCCGCCCTGGCCCAGCAGGATGGCCGCACCCTGTGGGAACAGAACGTGGGCAACGGTGAAGGCCGTACCGAGCTGGAGCGCATGGCCGATGTGGACGGCGCGCCGGTGCTGGATGGCAACACCCTGTTCGTGAGCAGCTTCAAGAACCAGACGATGGCCATTGAAGGCCCGACCGGTCGCCCGCTGTGGGCGCGCGACCACGGCGGTGCGGGTGGCGTGGCGGTGTCGTCGGGCAATGTGTTCGTGACCGACAACAAGGGCGGCGTGTTCGGCCTGGACAAGGCCAGCGGCGCAGCCATGTGGTCGCAGACGGCACTGGCCCGTCGCTCGCTGACCGGCCCGGCGCTGCATGGCGACTACGTCGTGGTCGGCGACTACAAGGGATACGTGCACTGGCTGCAGGCCTCCGATGGTGCGATGGCGGCACGGGCAAAGAGTGGCGGTGACGCCCTGCTGGCCCAGCCGGTCGTCGCAGACGGGGTGCTGCTGGTGCAGAACGTGGATGGCAAGCTGACCGCCTTCCGGTTGGCAAATTAATACGGAGTACTCGCGATGCTGCCTTTGGTCGCCCTGGTTGGACGGCCGAATGTCGGCAAGTCGACCATTTTCAATGCGTTGACCCGCACCCGTGACGCCCTGGTCCATGACCAGCCCGGCGTCACCCGTGATCGCAACTACGGCGTCTGCCGCCTCGACGAGGACAATCATTTCCTCGTCGTGGATACCGGCGGTATTGCCGGTGAGGACGAAGGCCTGGCCGGTGCCACCACCCGCCAGGCGCGTGCGGCGGCTGCCGAAGCGGACCTGATCCTGTTCGTCGTCGATGCCCGCGAGGGCACCTCGGCGCTGGACGACGAGATCCTGGCGTGGCTGCGCAAGCTGTCGCGCCCGACGTTGCTGCTGATCAACAAGATCGACGGTACCGACGAGGACAGCGTCCGCTCCGAGTTCGCCCGCTACGGTTTCGGCGAAATGCTGACCGTCTCGGCCGCGCATCGCCAGGGCCTGGACGACCTGCTGGACGAAGTGATCCAGCGCCTGCCGGAAGAAGGTAGCGGCGAAGAGCTGGACAACGATCCGAACCGCATCCGCATCGCCTTCGTCGGCCGCCCGAACGTGGGCAAGTCGACCCTGGTCAACCGCATCCTCGGCGAGGAGCGCATGATCGCCTCCGACGTGCCGGGCACCACCCGCGACTCGATCGCAGTGGACCTGGAGCGCGACGGTCGCGAATACCGCCTGATCGATACCGCCGGCCTGCGCCGTCGCTCGCGCGTGGACGAGGTCGTTGAGAAGTTCTCGGTGGTCAAGACCATGCAGTCGATCGAGCAGTGCCAGGTGGCCGTGCTGATGCTCGACGCCACCGAAGGCGTGACCGACCAGGACGCCACCGTGCTCGGTGCCGTGCTCGACGCCGGCCGCGCGCTGGTGATCGCCATCAACAAGTGGGATGGCCTGACCGAGTACCAGCGCGAACAGGCTGAAACCATGCTGTCGCTGAAGCTGGGCTTCGTGCCCTGGGCCGAATCGGTGCGCATTTCGGCCAAGCACGGCTCGGGCCTGCGCGAGCTGTTCCGTGCGGTGCACCGTGCGCACGAGTCGGCCAACAAGACTTTTACCACCAGCGAAGTGAACAAGGCCTTGGAAGTGGCCTACGAGACCAACCCGCCGCCGACCATCCGCGGCCATGTCTCCAAGCTGCGCTACGTGCATCCGGCCGGTTCCAACCCGCCGACCTTCATTGTGCACGGCACCCGCCTGAAGGAACTGCAGGAGTCGTACAAGCGCTACCTGGAGAACTTCTTCCGCAAGCGCTTCAAGCTGATCGGCACGCCAGTGAGCTTCATCTTCCGCGAGGGTACCAACCCGTACGAGGGCAAGAAGAACGTCCTCACCGAGCGGCAGATCAAGTCCAAGCGGCGCTTGATGAAGCACGTCAAGGGCAAGTGATTCACGGGAAGGCGGCCGCAGGGCCGCCTTTTTCGTTGTTGGGAAATGGGATCTGATCCCGGGCGCGGGGCTGGCGCTACCGTAGGCTTGCGGTGGACCTGTAGAGCCGAGCCTGCGCTCGGCTGCTTTTCGCGCATTGCCGCAGGCGCGCTACGCGCGCCAGTCGAGCATGGGCTCGGCTCTACAGATTCTGGTCAACGCGGCCTGCCGCCACGTGCGTGATAATGCGGCCATGAGCATCCAAGAGCTTTCCCCCGCGCAGGCACGCGAGCGCCTGGCCCACGGCGCCGTGCTGATCGATGTGCGCGAGGCGCATGAACGGGCCGGCGGGATGGCCGAGGGCGCGCGCGGCGTGGCCAAGGGCGAGCTGCAGGCCGACCCGGCCGCACACCTGCCGCGGCACGACCAGGAGATCCTGCTGATCTGCCAGAGCGGCAAGCGCTCGGCCGATGCCGCGCAGTTCCTGCTGCAGGCCGGCTACACCCACGTCGCTTCCGTGACCGGCGGTACCGTGGCCTGGCGCGAGCAGTCGCTGCCCTTGGTGCAGCCGCTGGCCAGCGCCGCCGAACGCGATTTCTTTGATCGCTATTCGCGGCATCTGCTGCTGCCACAGGTGGGCGAGGCCGGCCAGCGCCGGCTGCAGCAGTCGCGCGTGCTGGTGCTGGGCGCGGGTGGGCTGGGCGCACCGGCTGGGTTCTACCTGGCCGCGGCTGGGGTAGGGCACCTGCGTTTCGCCGACCATGACCGGGTGGAACGCAGCAACCTGCACCGGCAGATCGTGCATACCGAAGCCAGCGTGGGCCAGCTCAAGGTCGATTCGGCGCGCGAGCGGTTGCTGGCGCTGAACCCGTCGATCGAGGTCGAAGCGGTGCCCGAGCGGATCACGTCCGAGAACGTGGATGCGCTGCTGGAGGGCGTGGACGTGGTGCTGGATGGGTCGGACAACTTCCCGCTGCGCTACCTGCTCAACGACGCCTGCATCAAGCACGCCAAGCCGCTGGTGTATGCCGCCATCGAGCGCTTCGACGGCCAGGTCAGCGTGTTTGATGCCGGTCGCCAGCGTGGCGTGGCACCGTGCTATCGCTGCCTGTTCCCGGAACCGCCGCCGCCGGAGTTTGCGCCGAACTGTTCCGAGGCCGGTGTGCTGGGCGTGCTGCCTGGCCTGGCCGGCGTGCTGCAGGCCACCGAGGTGCTGAAGCTGCTGCTGGGCATTGGCGAGCCGCTGGTGGGGCGGCTGCTGCGCTTCGATGCGCTGGGCATGCGCTTCCGCGAGACCGGCATCCGGCCGGACCCGCACTGCCCGGTGTGCGCGCCGGGTGTGCCGTTCCCGGGATATATCGATTACGCCGCGTTCTGCCGGGGTGGGTGAGGCTGGCCGGGGATTCATCCACGCATGGCGTGGATCTACCGGGGCGCGGCGGCTGTGCGTCATCCACGCATGGCGTGGATCTACTGTAGAGCCGAGCCCATGCTCGGCTGCTTCTGGCCTCGGCACGAAGAGCAGCCGAGCGTGGGCTCGGCTCTACAGCGACTTGCAACGGTTTCGGGATGATGCCGGGGCGGGCGCCCATCATCGTTCCACCTCCAAGACAATCCGGCGCAACATGCGTGCTATTGCCGTCATCGGCATTGCTCTATTGTTGAACTCGATTCTGGATCTTGGGGAACACACCGCATGGCGGTAGAAGCAGCGACCAGCGAGCTGGTCAAGGTCGTCGCCCTGTTGGGCGCGGCGGTGGTGATGGTGCCTTTGTTCCGCCGGGCCGGCCTGGGTTCGGTGCTGGGCTACTTCGCCGCTGGCCTGGCGATCGGACCGTTCGGGCTGGGCTGGTTCTCCGACCCGCAGGCCATCCTGCATACCGCCGAACTCGGCGTGGTGATGTTCCTGTTCGTGATCGGCCTGGAAATGCGGCCCTCGCACCTGTGGAGCCTGCGCAAGGAGATCTTCGGGCTGGGCACGCTGCAGATCGCCACCTGCGCGCTGGTGCTGACCAGCATCGCCAAGCTGTTCGGCCTGCCGTGGCAGGTGGCCTTCATCGGCGCCACCGGCTTCGTGCTCACCTCCACCGCGGTGGTGATGCAGCTGCTGGCCGAGCGCGGTGACATCGCGCTGCCGTCGGGGCAGAAGATCGTCTCCATCCTGCTGTTCGAAGACCTGCTGATCGTGCCGTTGCTGGCGCTGGTAGCCTGGATGGGCCCCAGTGCGGGCAGTGCCGATGGTGAGGGTTCGCGCTGGCTGTCGGTGGCGATCGGCGTGGGTGCCATCGTCGGCCTGGTGCTGGTCGGCCGCTTCCTGCTCAACCCGTTGTTCCGCGTGCTGGCCGAATCGAAGGCGCGCGAGGTGATGACCGCCGCCGCACTGCTGGTGGTGCTGGGCGCGGCGCTGCTGATGCAGCTGTCCGGCCTGTCGATGGCGATGGGCGCGTTCCTGGCCGGCGTGCTGTTGAGCGAATCGACCTTCCGCCACCAGATTGAAGCGGACATCGAACCGTTCCGCGGCATCCTGCTCGGCCTGTTCTTCCTCAGCGTGGGCATGGCGCTGGACCTGGGCGTGGTGGCTGGCAACTGGCAGCTGATCCTCGGCCTGGTGCTGGCGCTGATGGCAGCCAAGGCGCTGTGCATCTACGTGGTCGCGCGCATCATGGGCAGCGACCACGCGCAGGCGCTGGACCGTGGCGTGCTGATGGCGCAGGGCGGCGAGTTCGCCTTCGTGCTGTTCTCCGCTGCCGCCTCAGCCGGTGTGATCAACCTGGAGATCAATGCCAACTTCACCGCCGTGGTGGTGCTGTCGATGGCGCTGACCCCGCTGGTAGTGCTGGTCTACAAGCGCATCGCACCGAAGCCGACGGTGAACATGGACGGCGTGGACGAGGCCGAGGGCCTGTCCGGCAGCGTGCTGCTGATCGGCTTCGGCCGCTTCGGCCAGGTTGCCAGCCAGTCGCTGCTGGCGCGCGACGTGGACGTGACCATCATCGACAACGATGTGGAGATGATCCAGAGCGCCGCGCGGTTCGGCTTCAAGATCTACTACGGCGACGGCACGCGGTTGGATGTGCTGCATGCTTCGGGCGCGGCCACCGCACGTGCGATTGCGGTGTGCGTGGACAAGGCCGAGGCCGCCGACCGCATTGTTGAACTGGTGGCGCACGAGTTCCCGCAGGCCAAGCTGATGGTGCGCTCGTTCGACCGCGAGCATTCGCTGCGGTTGATCCATGCCGGCGTCGATTTCCAGATCCGCGAGACGTTCGAGTCGGCGGTGTTGTTCGGCCAGGCCGCGCTGGTGGAGCTGGGTGCGGATGAAGACGATGCGGTGGAGATTGCCGAGCAGATCCGTCGCCGCGATGCCGAGCGCTTCGAGCTGGAAATTGCCGGTGGTGGTCTGAATGCCGGCGCGCGGATGATCTACGGCAACAGCCCGCAGGGCGTGCCGACGCCGACGCCGTTCACCGCGCCGAAGCGCGAGAGCAAGACGCTGAACCCGCAGGATGTGCCGGAAGAGGAAGAATGAGGTGCCGCGCACCGCGCTCGCCGGGCGTGGCCCGGCGCTACCGTGGTGCGCACGGGTGGGGTAGCGCCGGGCCATGCCCGGCGAGCGCAGCGGCCGCCCGGATTGGCGGTGGGCGAGGGGGCCTGAATCGGGGACAATAGCGTCCCCGCCGCCCCACGCCTGCCTCCGATGACCGATTCCGCCCCCCAGCATCCTGCCCGCATCCTTGATGGCCGCCGCATCGCCGAGGACCTGCTCGACAGCCTGAAGGTGCGCGTCGACGCCCGCGTGGCCGCCGGCGGCAGCCGCCCGGGCCTGGCCGTGGTGCTGGTGGGTGGCGACCCGGCTTCGACCGTGTACGTGCGCAACAAGCGCCGTGCCGCCGAGAAGGTCGGCATCGAGGCACATGACTACGATCTGCCGGCCGGCACCACCGAAGCCGAGCTGCTCGAGCTGATCGACCAGCTCAACGCCGATCCGAAGATCAACGGCATCCTGATCCAGCTGCCGCTGCCGGGCATCCCCGACGCGCGCCGGCTGATCCAGCGCATCGACCCGCGCAAGGACGTGGACGGCTTCCACCCGGAAAACGTCGGCCACCTGGCCCTGCGCGAGTTCGGCCTGCGCCCGTGCACCCCGCGCGGCATCACCACGCTGCTGGGTCACACCGACCAGCCGGTGCGCGGCCGCAATGCAACCATCGTCGGCGTCAGCAACCACGTCGGCCGCCCGATGGGCCTGGAGCTGCTGATCGCCGGCTGCACCGTGACCAGTTGCCACAAGTTCACCCCCAAGGACGTGCTGGAACAGGCCGTGCGCAACGCCGACATCCTGGTGGTGGCGGTGGGCCGCCCCGGCATCGTGCCGGGTGAGTGGGTGAAGCCGGGCGCGGTGGTGATCGACGTCGGTATCAATCGCCTGGACGACGGCCGCCTGGTGGGCGACGTCGGGTTTGAAGCGGCCGCCCAGCGGGCGAGCTGGATCACCCCGGTGCCGGGCGGCGTGGGACCGATGACCGTGGCCACGTTGATGCAGAACACCCTGGAAGCGGCGGAAGCGCTGAGCTGACCCCAATTGGGGCTGCTCTCAGGTGTCTGAGGGAAAGTCCGCACCCACCTGAAGCGGCTGGATCTGGCCCTTGGGTCTGTTCGCGAGATGTGCTGCTGGTGGGTGCCGACCGTTGGTCGGCACAATGCTGGGGCACAGGTGTCTGAAGGGTAGTGCGGACCAACGGTCCGCACCTATCAAAGATGCCCCAGGGCTGGCCCAGGTGATCCTCTCAAGGTCAAGGTGGGTGCCGACCCTTGGTCGGCACAATGCCGGTGCACAGGTGTATGAAGGTAGTGCGGACCAACGGTCCGCACCCACCGAGGCAGGTTTCACCGCCCCCTGAACCAATCGCCGCCGGCGCGACACTGCGTCGCATCTACCCCCTGCCACGCGGCACGAAAACAGGGTAAAATGTCGCGCTTCCCCACATCTCGGGTATGCCGATGCTGCGCATCCAGGCTGAAGCACTCACTTACGACGACGTCTCGCTCGTCCCCGCCCACTCGACCATCCTGCCCAAGGACGTCAACCTCGAAACGCGGTTGACCCGAGACCTGAAGCTGAAGCTTCCGATCCTGTCCGCCGCGATGGATACCGTCACCGAAGCCCGCCTGGCCATCGCCATGGCCCAGCTCGGCGGCATGGGCATCATCCACAAGAATCTCAGCCTGGAACAGCAGGCCGCGGAAGTGGCCAAGGTCAAGAAGTTCGAGGCCGGTGTCATCCGCGACCCGATCACCGTCGGCCCGGAAACCACCATCCGCGACGTGCTGGCCCTGACCCAGGCGCACAACATCTCCGGCGTGCCGGTGGTGGGCAGCGACGGCCAGCTGGCCGGCATCGTGACCCATCGCGACATGCGCTTCGAGACCGAGCTGGATGATCCGGTCCGCCACATCATGACCAAGAAGGATCGCCTGATCACGGTCAAGGAAGGCGCCGCGTCTGATGAAGTGCTGCAGCTGCTGCACCGCAACCGCATCGAAAAGGTGCTGGTGGTCAATGATTCGTTCGAACTGCGTGGCCTGATCACCGTCAAGGACATCCAGAAGAACACCGACTTCCCGAACGCTGCCAAGGATCTGTCGACCCGCCTGCTGGTCGGCGCTGCCGTCGGCGTGGGTGGCGATACCGATCGCCGCGTGGAAGCGCTGGTCGCCGCCGGCGTGGACGTGATCGTGGTCGATACCGCGCACGGCCACTCGCAGGGCGTGCTGGACCGCGTCAGCTGGGTCAAGAAGAACTTCCCGAACGTGCAGGTCATCGGTGGCAACATCTGCACCGGCGAAGCCGCATTGGCGCTGCTGGACAGCGGCGCGGACGCGGTCAAGGTCGGCATCGGCCCGGGCTCGATCTGCACCACCCGCGTCGTTGCCGGCGTCGGCGTGCCGCAGGTGACCGCCATCGACCTGGTGGCCGAAGCGCTGCAGGACCGCATCCCGCTGATCGCCGACGGTGGCATCCGCTACTCGGGCGACATCGGCAAGGCGCTGGCCGCCGGTGCCTCGACCATCATGGTCGGTGGCCTGCTGGCCGGTACCGAGGAATCGCCGGGCGAGACCGAGCTGTACCAGGGCCGTTCGTACAAGAGCTACCGCGGCATGGGTTCGCTGGCTGCGATGGAGAAGGGGTCGAAGGACCGCTACTTCCAGGACGCCGCCACCGCCGACAAGCTGGTGCCGGAAGGCATCGAAGGCCGCGTGCCGTACCGCGGCCCGGTGGGCGGCATCATCCACCAGCTGATGGGCGGCCTGCGCGCCACCATGGGCTACGTGGGCTGCGCCACCATCGAAGACATGCGCAGCAAGCCCAAGTTCGTGAAGATCAGCGGCGCCGGCCAGCGTGAGAGCCACGTCCACGACGTGACGATCACCAAAGAGCCGCCGAACTACCGCGCCTGACGCGGGCCGAGCAAAGAGGAACGGGGAAGCACTTCCCGTTCCTCTTTCTCCATCTGCCGCCGTAAATCTGATTTCGTTTTCCCTACTGCATTGCCGGGGCGCCATGACCAACATCCATAACGACAAGATCCTCATCCTCGATTTCGGCGCGCAGTACACGCAGCTGATCGCCCGCCGCATCCGCGAGCTGGGCGTCTACTGCGAAATCTGGGCGTGGGACCACAACCCGGCCGAGATCGCCGCGTTTGGCGCCAAGGGCATCATCCTGTCCGGTGGCCCGGAATCGACCACGCTGCCGGGTGCGCCGGCCGCGCCGCAGGAAGTGTTCGACAGCGGTCTGCCGATCTTTGGCATCTGCTACGGCATGCAGACCCTGGCCGCGCAGCTGGGCGGTGCCACCGAAGCCGCCGACCAGCGCGAGTTCGGCCACGCCGAAGTGAACGTGATCAACCCCGATGCACTGTTCAAGGGCCTGAGCGACCACGGCGGCGAGCCGAAGCTGAATGTCTGGATGAGCCACGGCGACCACGTCTCCGTGGCGCCGCCGGGCTTCACCATCACCGCCACCACCGACCGCATTCCGGTGGCCGCCATGGCCAACGAAGAAAAGCGCTGGTACGGCGTGCAGTTCCACCCGGAAGTGACCCACACCCTGCAGGGCCAGGCGCTGCTGCGCCGCTTCGTGGTGGACGTGTGCGGTTGCCAGACCCTGTGGACCGCCGCCAACATCATCGACGACCAGATCGCCCGCGTGCGCGAACAGGTGGGCGATGACGAAGTGATCCTGGGCCTGTCCGGTGGCGTCGATTCGTCCGTGGTGGCCGCGCTGCTGCACAAGGCCATCGGCGAGAAGCTGACCTGCGTGTTCGTGGATACCGGCCTGCTGCGCTGGCAGGAAGGCGACCAGGTGATGGCGATGTTTGCCGAGCACATGGGTGTGAAGGTGGTGCGCGTGAATGCCGCCGACCGTTACTTCGCCGCGCTGGAAGGCGTGAGCGACCCGGAAGCCAAGCGCAAGATCATCGGCAACCTGTTCGTTGAGATCTTCGATGAAGAGTCGAGCAAGCTGAAGAACGCCAAGTGGCTGGCGCAGGGCACCATCTACCCGGACGTGATCGAGTCGGCTGGCAGCAAGACCGGCAAGGCGCATGTGATCAAGAGCCACCACAACGTGGGCGGCCTGCCGGAGCACATGAAGCTGGGCCTGGTGGAGCCGTTGCGCGAGCTGTTCAAGGACGAAGTGCGCCGCCTGGGCGTCGAGCTCGGTCTGCCGCGCACCATGGTCTACCGCCATCCGTTCCCGGGCCCGGGCCTGGGCGTGCGCATTCTGGGCGAAGTGAAGCGCGAATACGCCGAGCTGCTGGCCAAGGCCGATGCCATCTTCATTGATGAGCTGCGCAAGGCCGATCTGTACGACAAGACCAGCCAGGCGTTTGCCGTGTTCCTGCCGGTGAAGTCGGTTGGCGTGGTGGGTGACGCGCGTGCTTATGAGTGGGTGATTGCGCTAAGGGCGGTGGAGACGATTGACTTCATGACCGCGCACTGGGCGCATCTGCCGTATGAGTTCCTGGGGACGGTGAGCAACCGGATCATCAATGAGTTGCGGGGGGTGTCGCGGGTGGTCTATGACATCTCGGGGAAGCCGCCGGCTACTATTGAGTGGGAGTGAGTTAAGAGAACGAGGGCGCCGAGAGGCGCCCTTGTTGTTCGAGGTGAAGCCGTTTACCGGTACGCTAGGCGCAGATTTGAAGGGAATCGGACGGGATGAGTGACATCAAGCTTTTCAGGCTGGTTGATGGCAAAGCGACTGAACTGCAGGGAAGGGCTTCCGATCTGGAAAAGCCGCTTCAGACACTCATTGAAGCCAACTTACTGCCTATGCTGGGTATCCGCTTCGTCGCAACTGAGTACGTGACTGGAAAGACCCATGGTGGTCGCATTGACTCTTTGGGTCTAGACGAAAACAACAGTCCTGTGATTATTGAGTATAAGCGCTCGATTGGTGAGAATGTCATCAATCAAGGGCTCTACTACCTCGATTGGCTTATGGATCATCAGGCCGAATTCAAGCTTCAGGTAATGGACTCGCTCGGTACCGTCGCGGCTTCACAGATTGACTGGAGTTCCCCACGAGTTCTCTGCATAGCGGCCGATTTCACAAAGTTCGATGCGCACGCTGTCCAACAGATCAACAAGAGCGTGGAGCTCATTCGGTACAGGCGCTTTGGAGATGATCTGCTTCTGTTTGAGCAGGTCAATACCGTTAGCTCTGGTCGCGCGAAGGCCAGGGCACGCGAAGTGGTAGCGGACATGCCGCCCACCAGCGCTCCAAGGTCGTCAAGCTCCACAGGCGATAGGACATATTCCGAGTGGATGGCATTGTATGGCCCCGAAATGGCGGGATTGATTGGCTCGTTGGACGATTTCATCGGATCGCTAGGTGATGACGTTCAGCGCAAAGAGCTCAAGTTGTACATGGCATTCAAACGTCTTAAGAACTTCGCAACTGTCGTGCCGCAGAAGAGTCGCTTGCTCCTCTTTTTGCACATCGATCCCGACTCGATTGCCCACTTAGCGCCCAACATGCGCGATGCCCGAACGTTCGGCCATTGGGGCACCGGAGACTTGGAGGTTGCGATCTCGAATCTCGAGGATCTGGAGCGGGCCAAGCCACTTATTGTGGATGCCTATGAGGGGAGGACGTAGTTGTGCAGGATAGGGCTGAACGCCACCGAAGAACGAGGGCGCCTAGAGGTGCCCTCGTTTGCGGTATCGACCGTCGACACCGTTACCTTCAGCCACGCTTACCGTATCAACGGCCGCTGTGAGAGACTGGCAAAACTCGAAGCGTTCGTCATGATTGATTGAGTGTTCAAGCAGAGCTGGGAGGGTGGGGGATCGCCGTCGGTGGCGCAGTCTGAGCGATCTCGCTCCAGCCGTGGTCGAACGTGAACGTTCGGGCGTGGCCGAAGGGATTCTGAATCCTGAGCACGCGGGCTTGTTCTGGATCGGTCGCGTGCTCTACCACATACAGCCAGTACGCCTCACCTTTTTCTCGTGCGTATTCGAATTGCGTGTGTGACAGTCCAACGGGGTGATTTGCCAAGGTGCCCGTCATCGACTTCACTTCGACCCATCGAATCTGCTTGCCACCACTGTCGGCCTCGAAGAGGTCAAAACCCGGGTTTCCTTCCGGAGCGCGGTGCAGTGATGGCTCGAGACCAATGATCAGGTCGATGGCGCGCCCCTCGATCTGCATCCGTGTAGCCTGATCGAGGCCATCGGGATCGGGGCTGTCATCATCGGGGTGCGTTCCGACGTAGGAAATGAATGGCCGCCCGTTTGCGTTGCCGGGTGTTCTCTTGCCCGAGCTGCTGCCTTTGCCACCGCCTTTGTCACCGGAGGTGCCGTGACCGCCCGCACTGCCGTGCGCAACTCCATTACCATGGCCACCACAGCGTGAAGTCCCCGTGCCGGTGCGCCCTTGACCAACAGATCCCGCACCAGTACCCACGCTATCACCACCATCCGGATCAGGGGGGCCGGGCGGAATCTCCGGCATGTCATCGTCGTACAGATCCTTCGCGCCGTCGTACACGTTGCCATCGGATGGCTCGTCGATCTCCGGTTCAGGTGCTGGCGATGGCTCGGGCTCAGGTGTTGGATTCGTGATGCCCAATCGGGAAGTCAGGTCAGCCACGTTGGTGATACCGAGCTTACGCAGCAGATCGAGTGCAGCCGGATCGATACCTGCCTCTTTGGCGAGCTGATCGATGATCGGCGGCTTGAAGGCGATCTTGGTCAGCAGGAATGGGTTGGGCTTCCAGCCAAGCGTGTCGAACACGACGAGCCCCGGCCGCACAAGTTCTCCGTCGGCGTTCGGCACCCACGCGACCTGATTGAGCGTCCGCACGAAGGCGGCGTCGAACCGGGCTGCCTTTGCCTCGTGGAAGTAGCCCCACTTGTAGGAGCCGTAGAAGGCGGCTGTGCCGCGCGTCTCCAGATCAGCCAGCGCCTCCCACAGCACCTTCGCTCTGGCTGCAGCCTCCTCGGAATTCAGCGTCGGCAAGAACTCCAGCAACTGTGTCAGCCCGCGAAGGGTAAAGTCCTCTGTCTGGCTTTCCCAGCTCGCACGCTCAAGGCCTGCTTCTCTGCGAATCTGCGCTTTCTCGGAAGGCCCAAGCCCCGACGGCGTTGCTTGCGGTGTGAGGTAGCGGCTTGCGCCGCATGACACCAATAGGTCACGGATGTCTTCCCCGCGCAGGCAGTCGTATTCGTTGTCCACCATCAAGATGTCGGGCACACCGGCGAAGAGCTGCTGCAGGCGATCGGTGGCGATGTAGACTTCCCCGGGCTTGGCGACATAGCCTTTGCCATCGTTGTCGACCACCGTCACAAAGGTGGTGTCGCGCAGGGCTGATCGGAGCTTATCCTTCTGCGCCGTTGAGTCAGTGTTGAAGGCCGCCCGGATGCGCTCGATATCGGCCGCGTAGGTGTCGTCGTCCACATCCACCTCTTGCTGCCGGTACTTCGGCAGGAGGTTCCAGACGACATCGTCCACAGGATCAGGTTCGGTGATGCCCAGCGAAAGCAGGAACAAACGCACCTCGGGTGTCGCACACACCGCTCGGCGCATCGTCGGGAAGCTGGTGGCGATGGTGCTGGGCAGGAACGCCTTGGCCTTTCCGTTCTCGCGAGCAACGACGTGTGTACCGTCATCGAGGCGGATGAGTGGAACGGTGTCCAGACGACGACGCAGCGCCGTCTCCTGGCCGCTCAGGAATTCGTACAGACGTGACACCCACTCATCGGACTGCGCCTCAAGGAACGACTTGGTCAGGCTCGGCACCAGTTTTGTCGGCGTGATCTCGTCGATGTCGAGTTCGCGCATCAGGTACTGGCGGATCTCGGGAGCCTTGTCCTGAGTGATGTCGCCGGACAGCCAAGCACGCACTTCCGGGCCGAAGAGCGACGCCAGCTGCTCCGGACTAAACAGTTCACGCAAGTCTTGCGTTCGCGCCAGCTTGGCCTGTTGGGCAGTGACATGTCCGTCGTCGAAGGTTGGAAGCAGCTCCTCACCCTGAAACGCCTGACGGACGGCATCGAACATCGGCGCGAACCGCGAATCCTCTGGGAATTTCTCGCGGTCAAGCGGCAGGCAGCGCAGCATCGTGACGTCCAGCATCGCGTTGTCTCGCATCCAGCGCATCGCCTCCACCAGCAGGCCGGACGTTTCCTTGACCAGATGCTGATTCCACGGCTCGCTGGGTGGAATGTTGTCGCGGCTTGGCGTGGTGCGGTACGGCCCCTGCACGAGAAAGCCAAGGTGGCTCTCGACCACCGTCGGGAAGAACACCACCAGCGGTGACTTGGCCAGCGGCTGCACCGCCCAGCGGCCTGGGACGTCCTTCACCGCAAGCAGCGAGAAGGCGACTTCTACTCGCCCGATCATCTGCCCCTCGACAGAAAACACGTCCCGGTGGAACACCAACCAGTTTTGATCGACCTCTGCCTTGCCAGTTTCTTGGCCGATCACAGTGATGCGGTGCACGTTGGGGCCGAGAGACTCAGGCCTGTTGCGCAGGTAGAACCCCGACGCGCCACCTTCGACACTCCAGTTGATCTCTTCGATGTTCCGCAAGAACAGCAGCGCGCCGGGCCCCAAGTGGCGGAACCCCGTCGTGATGTGCTGCGCTGCGCTCGCGTCCTCCGGTTTCAGGGGTAGAACGATCTGCGTCTCGTCCGCCGCGCGCGCCGAACGCGCCATCCGCTTCGGGAAGACGTAGTTCTCGATGGCGAAGTCCTCGTCGCCGGAGTGAATTTCCGGAAGATCGGTGACGGTGTAGACGGACTTGAAGCCGAGGCCGAAGCGTCCGATGGACGACTCGTTCTTGGTGCTCTCGGCGATGTCGCAGACGCTTCGGACATCGGCCTCGTCGAACGGCTTGCCGAAATGCGAAAGCGTCAGGCAGGCCGGGTTCAGGGTGAACTCAACTTTGCGTGATCCGTACCACTCGCCGCGCCGCCCGAGGGCGTCCTCGGCGTTCTGCAGCAGTTCGAAGATGAAGTGCGTGCGGTCGTCGTACAGGCCAGCGGCCAGCTGGCCGGACTTCTGTGCGCCCTTGGTGCCGTAGCTCTCCCGGTTCTCCTCGCAAATTGCCTCGTAGTTCGATCCCACGGCCACCCCCTCTAGGTCAGGCACCGATTTTGGTGCCATGTTTGCTCAAGTCTGCACATTCATGGACTATCATGACAAAATGTATCAGTAAACCAAGCGCCGCAGATGACATGGAAAAACCGATGAGCGACCAGCCGGACGAAATCCTCACGATTGACGAGGTAGCCGCCTATTTGAAGGCAGGCAAGCGCACGGTCTATCGCCTTGCGGCGAGCGGCAGGCTCCCAGCCTTCAAGCTCGGTGGGACGTGGCGCTTCCGTCGCGGCGATCTGGATCAGTGGATCGCCAACCGCATCGGTAAGGCGATGGCGGATGATGACGAGGGAGCGGAATGACCAGCAGCGCCACCGCCCTTCAATCCAAGGCCAACCCGCAGCAGCTCGAAGCCATCCTCGCCACCGATGGCCCGGTACTCATCATCGCGGGCCCCGGCTCCGGCAAGACCTTCACCCTGGTCGAGCGCATCGTCTATCTCATCACGCAGAAAGGCGTCGCGCCGGAGTCGCTGTTCGTCGTCACCTTCACCGACAAGGCCGCGCGTGAGCTGACCACACGCATCTCCAACCGGCTGACCGAATTGGGCATCAAGTTCAACCTGAACGAGATGTACCTCGGCACCTTCCACTCCATCTGCCTGCGGCTGCTGGAGGATTTCCGCGAGTTCACCCGGCTCAAGCGCAGCTTCACGCTGTTCGACCAGTTCGACCAGCAATACTTTCTGTACCAGCGCATTAAGGACTTCCGCGAACTGCCCGACGCCCAACTCGTCATGGGCGACGACCAGTCGGGGCGCTGGGCGCAGTCGGAGAACCTGCTCAAGTGGCTCAACAAGGTCAGCGAGGAAGCCCTCGACGCGGCCACGCTCGCAGCGGCTCCCGAAGTTGAAATCCGCGCGCTGGCCGCGTGCTTTGCCAAGTATCAGGAACTGCTGCACGAGAACAACTCGCTCGACTTCTCCGGCATCCAATACGAGGCACTGCAACTGCTGGAGAAGCGGCCCGAGGTGCTGGCGCAGGTGCGCGAAAAGCTCTCCTACCTGATGGTGGACGAGTACCAGGACACCAACACCATTCAGGAACGCATCCTTCTGCTGCTGGCGGGCGAGAAGAAGAATCTGTGCGTGGTGGGCGACGACGACCAGGGCTTGTACCGCTTTCGCGGCGCGACCATCCGCAACATTCTGGAGTTCCCCGCGCTGTTCGACGAGGGCCAGTGCAAGCAGGTCAAGCTGACCGTCAACTACCGCTCGCATCCGGACATCATCCGCTTCTACAACGAGTGGATGAAGGAACAGGTGTGGGACGACGGCACGCGATCCTTCCGTTTCGACAAGCAAATCCTGCCGCGCGAGGACGACTTCCCCAGCGTGCCCACGGCAGTGCGGCTGGCCGCCAGCGACGACAAGGGCGAAACCACCAACTGGCACGCCGAGGTGCTGGCCTTCCTGCACAGCCTGAAGGCGTCCGGCAAGCTGACGGACTGGAATCAGGTGGCCTTCTTGTTCCGCTCGGTGAAGAACGACAAGGTGGTGGCGCTCGCACGGTTCCTCGAATCCGATGGTGTGCCCGTCTTCTCGCCCCGCTCGAACATGTTCTTCGAGCGCGAGGAAATCCGCCTGATGATCGGCGCACTGATCTTCCTGTTCCCGCAGTTCCCCAAGGTGCGCGCGTGGGCCGAAGGCGTGCATCTGGACATCTGGGACTACTATGACCAGCTCTGCTTCAAGCCCTTCACCGACGAGCTGCGCAAACCGGAAAACAAGCCGCTGCTGGATTGGGCGCGTCCGCTGGCCAAGCGTCACGCCGTGCTCACGCAGAACACCGACTATGCCTTCTCCGGCCTGTTCTACCAACTGCTCCAGTTCCCGCTGTTCTCGCGCTTTCTCACCGAGGAAGCGGCGCTGGGCGTGGACAAGGGGCGCGCGGCGCGCAACCTCGGCACCTTCTCCAAGCTGCTCACCAAGTTCGAGTACCTGCACTACGTCAGCGTGTTGAACCCGGAATGGCTGGAGAAGAACATCCGCGATCTGTTCAACCAGTTCCTGCGCTTCCTCCAGGACGGCGGCATCGGCGAGTACGAGGATGAAGCCGAGTACGCGCCCAAGGGCTGCGTGTCGTTCCTGACCATCCACCAGTCCAAGGGGCTGGAGTTTCCGGTGGTGGTGTGCGGCTCGCTGGAGGCGGTGCCGCGCAAGCAGTACGGTGAACTGGATGTGTTGCTGGAGGACGGCGGCTACCTCTCGAAGGAGCGCTTCGAGCCGCTCGACCACATCAAGAATTTCGACTTCTGGCGGCTGTTCTACACAGCCTTCTCGCGTGCGCAGAACCTGCTGGTGCTGGCGGCGCAAGAGCGCCAAGGCCGAGGCCTCGGCAAGTCGCCGTCCAAGTATTTCGAGCGCCTGTTCTACGATGTGCCGAGCTGGCGCGATGTCGATCTGTCGGCGCTGACCTATGAGGCGGTCAAACAGATCAACCTCAAGCGCGAATACTCGTTCACATCGGACATCACCGTGTTCGAGAACTGCGCCGAGCAGTACCGCTTCTTCAAGGAGCTGGAGTTCGCCGCCATCCGCGAAAGCCCGATGCTGTTCGGTACCTTGGTGCATCAAACCATCGAGGACATCCACAAGACCGTGCTGCGCGGCGAAGAAGGCACCATCACCTTCGACGGCATCAAGAGCTGGTTCGCAGCCAACTACGCCCTGTTGTCGAAGAAGGAGCGCGTGTACCTCGCGCCCAGCTCGCAGCAGGCCGCGCTGCTGCACGTGCTGCGCTACTACGAGCGCGAGAACGGCAACTGGGATCGCATCAAGGAAGCCGAGGTCGAGATTTCGCTGGTCAAGGATCAGTACATCCTCAAAGGCAGCGTTGACCTGATTCGCGGCGAGCACGACACGGTCGAGATCATCGACTTCAAGTCGGAGAAGAAGCCCGACATGGAGAAGGATCGGGAGCGGCTGCGCCAGTACCAGAGCCAGTTGGAGGTGTACGCCCATCTGGTCGAGGAGCGCACCGGCCAGAAGGTCAGCCGGATGCACCTGTACTACACCGGCGAGGACGGCGGGAACCCCTACGTTTCCTTCAGCAAGGACGACCGCGCCATCGGCAAAACCATCGCGCGCTTCGACGACATCGTGGCGCGCATCGAACGGCAGGATTACGGCATTGCGACACGCCCGGCCAAGCTGTGCCTGAGCTGTGACATGCGCGCCTACTGCGACAACAAGAACTGGAAATTCAGGAAGAGCAACTGATGAGCAAGAACACCCCTGCGCAGGACAGCCTGCAACTGGTCACGCCAGATGGCGGCACCACCAACGTCGAGAAGTACGAGTTCGAGCCGATCAAGGGCTACCCGATGCTCAACTGGCGCGGCAAGCGTCCGTTCACCTCGACGCAGTATTACCCGGCGCAGTTGAAGGAAGTCCACGGCGAGGAAGTGAATGGGTGGCGCAACAAGATCTTCTGGGGCGACAACCTTCAGGTGATGAGCCACTTGCTGAAGGAGTTCAGGGGCAAGGTCGATCTCATCTACATCGATCCGCCGTTTGATTCGAAGGCGGATTACAGAAAGCAGGTTTCGCTGAGAGGCAATAAGGCCAAGGGCGACCAAGCGGCTTTCGAAGAGAAGCAATACGGCGACATTTGGACGAACGATGAATATCTCCAGTTCCTGTACGAGAGACTTCTCTTACTCCGAGAGTTGCTGAGCCCATCTGGATCAATATTTCTTCATTGCGATTGGCATAAGAACCATCACATTCGCTGCTTACTTGATGAGGTGTTCGGTCAGAACAATTTCTGCAATGAGATTGCACGAATTAAATCAAATCCAAAGAACTCCGAACTGACTGCGTTCGGGAACATTCACGATACTGTTTTCTTCTACCGCAAGGGAGGAGACGATTATGCGTGGACACCACTCCGCGAGGAAAAGGACTCAGAAGACCTAGCGCGCATCTTCGAGAAGGTAAATGGCGAAGGACGCAGGTACACGACAGTAGCCCTGCATGCCCCCGGAGAACGTACCGGGGAAACGGGGCGACCTTGGCGCAACCTTTCCCCGCCGCGTGGACGGCACTGGGCATATGTTCATTCACAGCTTGATGAGTTTGACACCCAAGGGAAAATCGAATGGTCGTCTTCCGGCAATCCACGACTGATTCGCTACGCGGATGAGGATGAGGGGAATCGGGTGCAGGACGTGTGGACGATGAAAGACCCACAGTACGTTGACTATCCAACCGAAAAAACCGAAACGCTGCTGGAGAGGATTGTATTGGCCTGCTCTAACCCCGGGGACCTTGTTTTCGACTGTTTCATGGGATCAGGGACGACCCAAGCAGTTGCCATGCAGCTTGGCCGTCGCTTTATCGGTGCAGACATTAACCTTGGCTCGATCCAAACGACAACCAAACGACTGATCGGTGTTGCCGATGATTTGCGGCAGAAAAGCATTGATGGAGAAGCAAAACCCTTCACTGGTTTTGAGCTTTACAACGTCAATCACTACGACGTTTTCCGCAATCCCGTTCAAGCCAAGGATCTGCTGATCGAAGCGCTGGAAATCCAGAAGCTGGAATTCAGCACCGTGTTCGACGGCGAGAAGGACGGGCGCATGGTCAAGATCATGCCCGTCAACCGCATTGCCACCCGCGCCGACCTGAACGAGCTGATCGCAGGCTTCGACTACAAGGCGTGGGAGCGCAAGCAGAACGAAAGCCCGAACCGCCCGGTCGAGAAGATCACCCTCGTCTGCATGGGCCACGAGCCGACCTTGCGCGCGGAACTGGAACTGGCCGCCAAGCCCTTCAAGATCGACGTCGAGGTGGTGGACATCCTGCGCGACAAGGCCGATCTGGAGTTCAAGCGCGACTCGCAGGCCAAGGTATCCATCAAGAAGGGCGAGCTGGTCATCGAAAAGTTCTACCCGATGAACCTGCTGCAAAAGCTCTCGCTGCAAAAGGAAGCGGTTGAGGACTGGAAGGAGCTGGCCGAGTCAGTGCTGATTGACTGGAACTACGACGGCGCGGTGCTGCAACCGGCGGTGGTGGACCTCCCCGGCAAGAACGAGATGGTCAAGGGCGCGTACAAAGTACCGGACGATGCGGGCACCATCCGCGTGAAGATCACCGACCTGCTGTCGGAGTCCTGGGAAGGGAGCGTAGCCGATGGCGACTAAGCGCGCAGCCAAGGCGGTCAGCGCGTCGCTCGACTTCGCCTTCTTCCAGTTCCTCTGGCAGTTCCATCAGGCCAACCGGGGCACCATCCGCCAGCACTACAAGGAGCTGACCCGCAAGTTCCTCGACTTCAACAACCCGGATCGCAACCCGAAGGCCTTCTTGCGCCAGCCGCAGTTCGAGGCGCTGGAATCCTACGTCTTCCTCAAGGAGTTCCTCGGCAACGCCAAGGTCGAGGAAATCTTCCAGCAGTGGTTTGAAAAACAAGGCCGCTTTGCCGACCGTGCCGAGGGCGGTGTGGTGTCGGGCAGCGCGGGCCAGGTCGGCCTGTTCGACAAGATCACGCAGGATCAGTACAAGGCAGTGTTCGCGGCCATGCGCAAGAACTCACGCGCCTACCCGAACTACATCTTCGCGCTGACGATGGGCACCGGCAAAACCATCCTGATGGCGACCTGTATCTTCTATGAGTTCCTGCTGGGCAACAAATTCGAGAAGGACGCTCGCTACTGCCACAACGCACTGGTTTTCGCACCCGACAAAACGGTGCTGCAATCGCTCAAAGAGATCGAGGCCTTCGATCTGACGCGCGTGGTGCCGCCGGAGTACGTCAACTTCCTGACCGCGCACCTGCGCTTCCACTACCTCGAAGAAGCGGGCACCTCGCTGGATACGCTGGATCGCTCGCGCTTCAATATCATTGTCTCGAACACGCAGAAGATCATCCTCAAGCGCCAGCACAAGGAAAAAACCTCCGTTGACAAGCTGTTCGGCGCAACCGGCGAAACCCTTTCGGCCACCGGCGTCTATGCCGACGCCGCTGATCTCTACAACTTTGACCAGCCGGAAGAAGAAGGCGAACTGACCACCAACCAGCGCTTCGAGAAGCTGCGCCGCCTGGAGCAGTTGGGCATCTACGTGGACGAGGCCCACCACGCCTTCGGCAAGGCGCTGGCCAAAGACATGGGCGTGGGCGCGAAGGAAACCGACACCAGCCTGCGCACCACCATCGACATCCTCGCCGCCAGCCTGAACGCGGCGGGCACGCGCGTGGTGGCTTGCTACAACTACACCGGCACGCCCTACGTGGGGCGCGAGGTGTTGCCGGAAGTGGTGTACGCCTACGGCCTGAAGGAAGCCATCGACAAGGGCTTCCTCAAAAAGGTGACGCTGCACGGCTACGCCAACACCCGCACCGACGAGTTTGTGGACATCGCCATCGAGAGCTTCCTGAAAGAATCGGGCAACCTGCGCCCGGAAGGAATGCTGCCCAAGCTGGCGTTTTTCGCGGCCACCGTGGAAGAACTGACCGAAGAGTTGAAGCCTGCCGTCGAGCGTGCGCTGCTCAAGCACGGCATCCCCACCTCGCGCATCCTGGTCAACGTGGGCGACAGCAAGATCACCACCAACGACGACATCCGCGAGTTCAACCGCCTCGACACCGAAGGCTCGGAGAAGCAGTTCATCCTGCTGGTCAACAAGGGGCGCGAGGGCTGGAACTGCCGCTCACTGTTCGGCGTGGGCCTGTTCCGCGAGCCGAAGTCCAAGGTGTTTGTGCTGCAAGCCACCATGCGTTGCCTGCGCGCCATCGGCGAGGCCCAACACACCGGCCACGTCTTCCTCTCAGACGACAACCTCAACACCCTGAACGACGAGTTGCAGCAGAACTTCCGCATCAGCGCCGACGAGCTGCAAAAGACCGGCAGCGACAAGGAGCGAGTGGAAGTGCGCGTGGTCGAGCCGCCCGTCAAGATCAAGCTGGTGCGCGTGCGCAAGCAGTACCAGATGCGCGAGAAGCAGCTGGTGCCCGGCCAGTCCTTGGGCCTCGACCGCGCCCACAAGGAAAGCTGGGGGCCGCTGGTCGAGAAGTACCGACTGATCGAAACGCAGCAGGACGGCCTGACCGCCGCTGACGCGGCCCGCGCCTCGAGCAGCCGAACCTTCGACCTGACCGACCGCCGCGAGAAGCGCACCTTCTCGCCGCTGACGCTAGTGGCCGAAGTGTCGCGCTACCTCAATCGCACCCCGCTGGAGATCGAGGAACTGCTCGATGCCACAAAGGAAGGCACCGCCGAGTTGGTCGCCATGACCAACGAGTTCAACGAGCTGCTCTACGACGAGATCATCCCGCGTCTGTTCCGCCAGCTCTACGACCTCGACGAGTCGCAGCAAACCGAGGAGCACGAGGTCGATCTCATCAAGCTACCCCCCAACGGCTACTACGAGGTGTCGGCAGCCAAAGACAAGATCGTCCGAATGGGCAACACGCAAATCAAGGACGACGAGCGCGCCAAGAGTTTTCACCTCGACACCTACTGCTTCGACTCCGGCTCGGAGAACTGGCTGTTCTGGGATCTGCTGCGCGAACAGCGGGTGAAGAAAATCTACTTCACCGGCATGCTGACCCACGGGCAGTCCGACTTCTTCATCCAGTACATCGACCCGGATTCACGCACCGTGCGCAGCTACTACCCCGACTTCATCTTCCAGCGCGAGGAGCCGGACGGCAGCCTGAAGTACGTGATCGTCGAGGTGAAGGCCGACAACCAGATCGAGGACGCCGTGGTGCAGGCCAAGAAGGACTTTGCCCAGCAGATCGCGGTGGCCAGCGGTATGGAGTACCGAATCATGAAGTCCACGGACGCGGACAAGCGGAACTTTCGGATGCTGCTGTAGCTTGCGCGGTCAATGCTCTATGAATAATGGAAGGCAAAGAGCGGGAGGACCTGGGCACAAGCAAGACGAGATGCTGGGAACAGAGACCGACCTATTCTGCTGAACTGGATCTTCGCAAAAAATATCTCGGAGAGAGACATATGCCCCTCGCGCTGACTGGATCGACTTGGAAAAAATGGGACCTGCACGTCCACACGCCCGAGTCCTTCTATCACAACTATCCAGGCACCCGTGAGGAGGCTTGGGAGGCATTTCTGAAGGACATCGAGAACCTGCCAGAAGAGTTCAAGGTCATTGGCATCAATGACTATGTGCTGGTCGATGGCTACGAGAGAGTCTTGAAGGCAAAGCGGGAGCAGGGTAGGTTGCAAAATATCGATTTGATATTGCCGGTGGTGGAACTGCGGTTGGATAAATTCGGTGGAGTGGTCCAGGGAGGCAAGAAAGGGAACGCTCCATCAAGCTGGAGCAGGATCAACATCCACATCATCTTCGATCAGGTTGACGCGGATTTCATCCGCCAGCAGTTCATCTCAGCAGTTGCCCCAAGCTATCGCCTTCTTCCAGGTTCGACCGGCGAAGGCAGATGGAATTCCGTGATCTCAAGGCAAAGCATTGAGGCTTTGGGTGCCGCCATTATCGGGTCAGCCCCCGCCGACAAGCGGGCGGAGTATGGGAGTCCGCTCGTTGAGGGCTTCAATAACCTTAACGTGAGCGCGGATGGCTTGCATAAGGCGCTGGCGAACGATGCCCTCAAGGGTAAGTTCGTTGTGGCGGTTGGCAAGACAGAGTGGGAAAACCTGAAATGGGATGATCACTCAATTGCAGAGAAGAAGACACTCATCAACAGCGCCGATCTTGTTTTCACCGCTGCCGAATCGCCTGAGGACCACGCCAAGGCCAGAGCCAAGCTGCGTGAATCTGGTGTCAACTCCAATTTGCTTGACTGCTCCGATGCCCATTGGTTGAGCGCATCGGCCGATAAAGACCGCATCGGTAACTGTTTCACTTGGATCAAGGCGGATAGCACTTTCAGAGGCTTGTTGCAGTCCATCGAGGAGTTTGAGGATCGCATCTTCGTTGGCGACAACCCACCTAAACGCCAGCATGTCGAACTCAACCGAACGAAGTTCATTCGCTCGGTCAAGGTCGCAAAGAAAGAGGACTCAAAACTCGCAGACACATGGTTCGAAATGGAGCTTCCGCTTAATTCGGACTTGGTCGCCATCATTGGGAATAAGGGGAGCGGCAAGAGTGCGCTCGCTGACATCATTGCGCTGGCTGGCAATACCAAAAACCATCGCAGTTTTTCGTTCTTGAATGAAACACGCTTCCGAGAACCTCGCGCGAAGCTTGCGCAGCATTTCGTGGGTACGTTGGCGTGGCATGACGGTTCAAAAACTCCGCGGGATCTGGATAAGGATCCGGAATCCAGCAGCGTAGAGCGAGTGAAGTATCTTCCGCAGAGCTACCTCGATACGCTGTGCAATGAGCTGGGCGCAGGTGGCTCAGAAACGTTCGACGCAGAGCTTCGCAAGATCATCTACTCCCACGTACCAGTCGAAGATCAGCTCGACCAACCGTCAATGGACGCGCTGCTGAATTTCAAAGTGGCGGAGATCAACAAAGCCATGAAGGCGTTGCGTGATCGAATGTCACTGATCAACGCCGAGATCGTTGGCGCCGACGCCCGGCTCTTTCCCGAGTTCAAGAAGGGCTTGGAGGAACGGCTGGCGGCAAAGAGAGCAGAGCTTGCGTCGCTCGAAGAGTCAAAGCCCAAACAAGTCGAAGACCCGAACGCTTCACCTGAGGCCTTGGAGGAGTCCAAGCAGGCAGCAGCCAAAATTGATGGACTCGAACAGCAACTTCAGGCTGTTGGCAAGGAGGAGTCGGACCTCAGAGAGGCGAAGTCCACCGCGGCAAAGAAGCAAGCAGTCGCGCGGCGCATCGCACAGGCCTTGGCCAACCAGAAGAAGCAATGCAACGCATTCGAAGGCGAGTTGAAGCAGCTATTGGGCGAGCTTGGGGTTGAGATTCCCATTACCGCACTGTTTGAGGTCCGGATCGACGCCAAGCCCGTTGATGAGGTTACCAAGGCGATGCAGGCTGAGATCGAAGCAATCGACGGGAAGCTTCAGAGCACGGAGCCTGGCAGCCTTTTGAAGAAGCGCGAGGAGATATCTGCCTCCATCGCAGATGCCAAAAGCAAGCTTGGTGAGCGTGAACGCCTCTTCGTCCTGTACAAGGAGGCGCTGGTCCAGTGGGAAAAATCGAAGGTCGAGATCATAGGATCGAGCGATAAGCAGGGAACTGTTGCCTGGTTGGAAGCTGAGATTGGATTGCTCGCCTCGCTACCTGATCGGCTGCAAGAGCTTAAGGCGCAACGGGCTCGGCTCTTCAAGGAAATCCATGCATTGATTCGAAGCATGGTTGACGAGTTTCAGCGGCTCTATCAGCCTGTTCAGGCATTTGTAAGGTCGGCCGGCCAGATGGACATGAACCTTCCTCTGGAGTTCCATGTCCGCATTGAGGAGGCTGGCTTCTTGGACCTGTTCCTTGCAAAGCTCAATCGCCAGGTCCGAGGAACGTTCTCCGGCATCGACGAGAGCAACCAGTTGCTTCGGCGCATGCTGCAGGAGGCGAGTTTCGTCGAGCCGGACGACGCTTTCGTCTTTGCCGAAAAGATTGATCAAGCCACGCGGTTCGATCAGCGTGAAGGGCAGGAAGGTCGTGAGACACGTTTGGCCGACCAGCTTCGTAAAGGGGTGGAAGCAACAGAGGTCCTCGACTACATCTTTGGCCTCGAATACCTTTCTCCTCGTTACTCATTGACCTACGATGGCCAGGACATCGGCCAGCTTTCACCCGGCGAGCGGGGGCTCTTGTTGCTGGTCTTCTACCTCTTGGTTGACAAAGATGACATTCCAATCGTGATCGACCAACCGGAAGAAAACCTCGACAACCAAACCATCTACAAGATCTTGGTCAAGTGCATCAAGAAGGCAAAGGAGAGGCGCCAAGTCATCATGGTCACGCACAACCCGAACTTGGCGGTGGTTTGCGACGCTGAGCAAATCATCTACGCCTTCCGCAACACCGAGGGTGTTCGATTTGAGTATGAGGCTGGTGCGATCGAGCAGCCAGAGATCAAGAACAGAGTTGTCGAAATTCTGGAAGGTACCGAGCCTGCATTCAAGAACAGGCAATCGAAGTATCGGCTGCAGTGATCACATTTCATGTAGGCGAAAAGTCGAGGCACGTTGCGCTGGTGAAGGATGAAGATAGGAAGAACTGATGGCAAAGCCAAGAAGAAAGACGGATACCGCGACCGCATCGTTCTTTGAAGAGGACTATTTGGTTCGCACGCTTGGGCGTATCGCGCATGATCCGGAAGTCGCGCTCACGGAACTCGTGGCCAATGCTTGGGATGCCGGTGCCTCTCTGGTGGACCTGACTATCCCACCGTCCCGCGAGTTAGCTTTGACTGTGGAGGACGATGGGCACGGCATGAGTGCCGCGCAGTTCAAGGGCCGCTGGATGAGGCTGGGCTACGACCGCATCAAGCACCAAGGGCCTAACGTGGAATTTCCAGCCGGGCGCAAGGATTGGCGCCGTAGGGCCTATGGCCGCAATGGTGTTGGCCGCCATGGGCTGCTGTGCTTCGCGAGTCAGTATTCGGTGGAGACTTGGCGCGATGGAAAAGGCGCGGGCTTCGAGATCGGAACCCAGAGCCAGGAGACCCCGTTCCGCATCGAGAAGGAGACCGCTTTCTTGCGCCAAGGGCACGGCACTAAGCTATCGGTTGTGGTTGAGCGTCACTTACCTGATCCAGACAAGATTCGCGAAATACTGTCCGCTCGGTTCTTACACGATCCACAGTTTGTGGTGCGCGTCAACGGCCAGTCAGTGTCGTTGGCCAATCAGACCGGACTGATCGAGAGGGCAGTTTTGGCAATTGAGGGTTGCCCTCCCGCTGAGGCCTACGTTGTGGACTCAACGCGCTCGGCCAAGTCAACGCTCTACCAAGGCATTGCCTTCTGGGTAAACGGCCGTCTGGTAGGGGCCCCGGGGTGGATCGTGGGAGCCGATGCAGTGATTGATGGCCGCGCGCGCTTTGCCAAGCGTTACTCAATCGTGGTCAAGACTGACGATGGCTGGATGGCCGAGGTCGAGCCGGACTGGTCCCGTTTCAAGGCAGGCCCCAAAACAAACGCCCTGTTTGAAGCGGTGCGTCAGTACGCACAGCGAGTCTTTTCCTCCCTCTCATCGACATTGGTGGAAGAGAGTTCGGAAGAGGCATTGGTTCGTAACAAGGAGCAGTTCAAGGAACTCTCCCAACTTGGAAGAGCCGAGGTCGCTACCTTTGCCCGCGAGTTGGCGAAATCTATGCCTACGGCATCTCAAGACGTCCTTTCCTCTGCGGTGCAAGCGGTGATCAATCTGGAAAAGGCCAGGGGTGGGGCGGCCTTGCTTGAAAAGCTTACAAAGCTGGATGAGTCGGACATCGAAGGCTTGGATCGCCTGTTGGGCCAATGGACAGTGCGTGATGCTCTTTCTGTTCTTGACGAGATCGACCACCGACTTGCGATAGTTGCTGCAATAGAGAAGCTCTGTGGAGACGAGGCGGCCGACGAGCTTCATACCCTTCATCCATTGGTAACGCAGGCGAGGTGGCTCTTCGGCCCCGAGTTCGACAGCAGCGAATACGCCTCGAACGTGAGTTTGCGGACGGCGGCAGAGAAGGTTTTCAAGAGGCGGGTGTCAAACGATGCCTTTGTCAACTACAAACAACGACCGGACATCATGGGTTTGGCCGACGCGACTTGTTCGATCGTGGGAACCGAAGGCTTCGATTCTGCAGACACTACTCTCACCCGCATTCAGAACGTCCTGATCATCGAACTTAAGAAGGGTAAGTCGGCGATAGGGCGCGACGAGATGAACCAGGCCGACGGCTACGTTCAAGACTTCTTGTCGAGTGGAGCACTGGATGGAACGCCAATGTTCCGCGCATTCGTTGTGGGGCATGAGATCGCACCGAAGACCACAAAGGAGAAGGAACTCCGTGAAGATGGCGTGCTTCGAGGCCGGGTGGTTGCAGCCACCTATGGTCAGCTCACACGGACTGCCCATCAGAGGCTCTTTCGGCTCAAGGAACGGATTCCGGCGCGGTACGAAGACGTGTCTGGCGCGGACTTGTCGGCGAAGGTCATGCAGATTGCAACCCAGGCCCCTCTCGTGCTGCGAGAGCCAAAGCCGGAATGAGCCATGTCATGGGGGCAAGAGATTTATCTTCCCGTCCGGGTCTCCGAATCGGTATCCTTTATCCTGATTGATGATGGTGCCGTTGGCGTCGTTGTCCCACAAATCGTCCCATCTCCCGCGTCAGCAAAAGATGTGCGCTTCTGACGGTAAAAGCGACGGTAAGGCCCCATGTCAATCACAGTCAATCCCTTTAACCACGCGGGTTTGTGAGCCTCGTTGATGATGGAGTGGGAATGAGTTGAAAGAACGAGGGCGCCGAGAGGCGCCCTTGTTGTTTGAGAGGTATTTTGCGATCGTTCAAAACTATGCAGATCGTGTAGCTGGATTCGCCTCGCGTTGCGGTCGACGTTTGCATATGACCGGGCGGGCCTAGCACTCAAGGCCAACCTTCGCCCCGGGTGGACCTCCGAGGTATGCGTCCTCGAATATCAGTGTGCGGTCAGTTGACCTGGCAGCTAACGATCCTGTCTGCCCGAATCGGGAGCTTAGGTGTCGAGGGCGACAGGCGATCTAAAGACGGGCCATGAGCAGTGGGAAGGCGACGCATTCATGTCCAATCCGACTGGGCAAACCGTCGATGCGTTTCCCTTCTCCTGCCATCTGTAGGTCCTGCTACAGCTTGGCTTGTGAGCCCGACCCTGTTGAGCTTAAGATCGAAGAGTATGAGGGGAGTGGCCCACCTACGGTGCGCTACCAAGTTTGTAGACGGGACCAAGGTTCCGGCTATTTGGTGTTAGTTGAACCTTACAGTGGGCGTCAATGGCAGCCAAGATTACCCATCGACTTATTGAACTTACCTACGAAGTTGCACTCAAGTCGTATTGGCGCAAAGAGGCTTTGCGCAAATTTTTGCGGTCATGCTACGTGGCTGAAGGCCACATTGCCACTTGGGCTGAGAGTGAAAGCAAGCGGGATTTCTTGGATAGAACTTTTCAGAAGCTGCAGGCCTCTGATCGTGGCAAGGCGCTCATCTATCAGATGGCTAGAAGCTTGTCAGAGCAGACTACATTCCCGGACCTAAGGAGCTGGGAAGATTCCGCGCGGAAGATCGCAGATGCAAATCAAGCTGTGGCAGAGCTCAGGGCGTACCTGAGGTCACAGGACGAAATGATCCGCGGCGAAAGAGAGCGAGAGCAGGCAAAAGAGAAGGCAAGGGAAGAGAGGGCCCGAATTCAACGCAGCCTAACAGATAGGAGGATCCTTCAAGAGCGACTGGAAGATCTTCATTCTTCGGTTGGCACACAGAAGGGCGGGTATGATTTCCAAGACTGGTTCTACGATCTTCTTGATTATTGTGATATTCATAGCCGCCGACCTTACGTGACTAATGGCCGTCAGATTGATGGCTCTCTGACGATAGACGGCACCACTTATCTGGTGGAGCTGAAGTTCACTTCAGCTCAGGCAGCAGCAACAGATATCGACTCTTTGCGCGCCAAGGTAGATGATAAGGCTGATAACACCATGGGTATCATGGTCTCTATATCAGGTTACTCGAGTGTCGCGATCATGGGGGCGTCCGGTAGGCAGACTAGGCTGATGCTTATGGATGCAATGCACCTCTACATGTTCCTTTCCGGGACAATCGGGTTCTCTGAGATCGTTTCAAGGATAAGACGCCACGCTTCTCAGACCGGAGAGGCCTATCTTCCGTGCGCTGAATTTAATGAGTAAAGGTTTACTGGTGTAAATGGGGGGGTGCCTTCTTGCAGGTGATCTGTAATCTGGGTGTTTGGAGTCACTGGTGGCATCAATCATGGCCAAAAAAAAGCACTACCTTTCGGAGTTCTCTGTCAATCTTTGCACGAGCAATTGGATGCTCATCTCTGCCGACCAATTGACGTCTGGCGGAACTATGGCTCCGGAAGAGATGGCTATCGCAGATCGCTCTCACATTTACGTGGTTTGCCGTCGGCCAAGTCTTCGATTTGATCCTTCCACCTTTGTCTACTCAAAGGGGCAGGCAGTAGGCGATCTTCTCTATTCAGTGGGTGGGGTTGTGCGTCGGCTGCCATTTTCCATAGAGTTTCCACTCTTGGATGGAGCGGTTAGTGTTTCGATTTCACCTTATCCGCATCGTGAGATGAGGACATATGATTCTCAAGGAAGTATAGTCCGTTATCTTCCAGCGAACGCCCTTAGTATTCGCGAGGGTCAGCACGTGGATAGGCCCGAATTGGCAAATCTTGAGGTTCTTTACGTCGGGCAATCCTTTGCAAGTGGGAATCGCTCGGCCTTCACGCGACTCCAGAGCCATTCAACGCTGCAGAAGATTCTTGCAGAGGCCTCATATGAAGATCCAGATGGCGAGATATTTGTTGCCACATTCGTGTATGAGCCTTACAGGATTTTGACGCTTTTTGATGGAAAAGCAAAGTCGGTGATTAGCGATGAGCGAGACAGTAATAGATTTTTTAGTATCCTGGAGCGGCCGTTAAAGAAGTCTCAGCAGATATCATTAGCGGAGGCTGCGCTAATTCGATACTTTCAGCCTAGGTATAATAAGATCTACAAGACAAACTTTCCGTCAACCAAGGTGAAGGTTCTGGCGTCGTGTTATGAATTGGATTTTTCCGGCCTGTCAGTTGAAATTAATACGGATGAATTGAACTTTCAGCTCTTCTCGGATAATGTAAAGCCAGCGATGCACCATATCAGCAACATTGAGTTATTTGCGAACTCTGACCGGGCTGGTTTCTTTTTCTTCACCGATCGAGATGGTGGCGTAAAAAGGGCCGTGCAGACCATTGGCTGAGTGGAGGTAGTCCATCTAATTGAGCCTGATGTCGCGCTCGGCTCGTCTCAATTCTGAGCCTTGTCCATCCTGCTTCCTGCCGGACGTGGACACTGACTTCACCATTTGACATTTATGTGGCCAGGTCGGCTGATAAGCGTCATTCAGGCCTGACCTCGTGGCAGGCCCACTCAACCAGCCCCCTACAAGCCAGAAACAACCCATCCACAACCCCCTCATCCAAATGCCGCTCCGGGTCAGCAGCCACCCGGCAGCGGTCTGCCGCGTGTAGCAGCTCGAGCACCGTCAGCGCGCCCACCATCGCGCGCTCGCTCCTGGCCAGGCTCACGCGGCGGCCAGGCGACACATCGGTTTCTGGCCAAGGATGCCCATCTGCACCCTCGCAGCCGCGCATGCGCTTGAGGATGCCGAGCAGGGAGTTCAGATCGGGCAGGGGAGTGTCGTCGTTGATGGGTTCAACAACGGTGTACGAGGAGAAGGTGTCGGATTCGCTCATGGCGTCGGCTTCCGTGGCTGTGCTTAACAGCGCCACCGTGAAGGGGTGGCGGACGATGCATGGCTGCAAACCGGGATGATGTAGCGTCATAGAACCGGTGGATCCGAAGACCCCCACGCACCGCCCGCCAGAAAGGCCGACGGATTGCCCGCCGGCACCGGTTAAGGACGGTGCCGACGTGCAAGCGCAAACTACAGACGCGTACATCAATGCGGGTTTGCAGACCCGGCCACCCGTTGTCGGTGGCACGTCATGGTGTTTACGCCGCCGCTTCGAATACCAATAGAAATTCGCGAAGGAATCGCGGAATTCGAGAGCGAAGAACTATTGTCGCACGCAGCATTCGTGCAGCACGCGACGCCAGCAGACGCATTCGCGCGGCTGTTCTGCTGATGGCGAATCAAACTGGCGCAATCGCCCACGCCACATGCGAATAGCGCGACGGTCTTCTTTGCAACAGTTCTTAGTCTGCTTCGGCAGGCAGTGGCACCCGACAGACCGCACACCCCGAAAATCGGTTCAAACCCGACACCGCCAGCGAGCATCACAGCCTCAACCAACGCCGTCTTCAACCACCGCCGCATTCCCCACCAGCAACTCAATCATCGCCCGCGCCGCCGCGGACTGCCGCCGATGCGGCGCATAGATCACCGAGAATGGCCGCGATCTCCCCCGCAGTTGAGGCAGCACCTCTACCAACTCCCCACGCAGTAGCCGCTCGCGCACGATGAATTCATAGCTTTGGCAAATGCCGATGCCCTGTTCGGCCAGCGACACCACGCCCAGCACATCGTCGGAGGTCTCGATGGACGAACGCGGCAGCCAGTCCACGTCGCGCCCACCGTCGCGAAACGCCCACGGCGCCAACCGCCCGGTGCGCGGCATCACGAACGGCAGGCACAGGTGCTGCTGCAGATCGTCCAGCGTCTGCGGCGTGCCACGGCGCTGCAGGTAGTCCGGCGCAGCCACCAGCAGCAGTTGCGCGTCTTCCAGCTTCCGCGCCACCAGCCCGCTGTCCGGCAGCTGGCCCAGGCGGATGGCCAGGTCGAAGCCTTCGGCCACCAGGTCCACGTTGCGGTTGGTGATGTTCAGTTCCACCTGCACCTGCGGGTACTGCTGCGCAAAGCGCGCCAGCACGGGCGGCAGCCGGTAGTGGCCATAGGTGGTGGGCACGCTCAGGCGCACGCGGCCGGCCAGCGCACCATCCTGGGCCAGTACGTCGCGCTCGGCGTCGTCCAGCAGGCCGAAGGCGGTGCGTACCTGCTCGAGGTAGAGCCGCCCGGCGTCGGTCAGGCCCACGCGGCGGGTGGTCCGCTGCAGCAGCTGCCGGCCCAGCCTCGCTTCCAGGCGGGTAACCGCCCGGCTCAGCACCGAGGGCGTGGTGGACAGCGCCACCGCGCCGGCGGTGAACGAGCCGTGCTCGACCACTGCCAGGAACACCTCTACATCGCCCAGGTAGTCGAACTTGCGGCTCATTTGGCTCTCCGGGGAACAGATGTTTTGCGATGGGGCCAATTTATCGCCGCTGGGGCGATGAATAAAGTGGCGGCCATTCCCCGATAGGAGCTCCCCATGAACCTGATGACCCGGCTGGCCGCAGCGCTGGCCCTGACCCTGACCGCTACTGGCGCGCATGCCGCCAACGTGCTGGTGGTGCTGTCCGACGAGAACCACCTGGACCTGAAGGACGGCAAGGTGCTGTCCACCGGCTTCTATCTCAACGAGTTGATGCAGCCGGTCAAGCTGCTGCTGGACGCCGGTCACGAGGTGACCTTCGCCACGCCGCAGGGACGGGCGCCGACGGTGGATGCGTCTTCGGTGACGCCGGCGTACTTCGGCAACGACGCCGCGCAGCTGAAACTGCACAAGGACCTGCTGGAGAAACTGGCGCTGACCTCGCCGACGGCCTCGCCGGTGGTCAGCCTGGCGCGCATTGAGCAGCAGGGCTACGCGCGTTTCGATGCGGTCTACATTCCCGGCGGCCACGCGCCGATGCAGGACCTGCTGAAGAGCCCGGCGCTGGGCCGTCTGCTGGCCGACTTCCACCAGCGCAACAAGACCACCGCGCTGGTTTGCCACGGGCCGATCGCGCTGCTGTCCACGCTGCCGGATGCCGTTGGTTTCGTGGCAAAGCTGGAGGCGGGTGCAACGCCGGCTACGCCGAAGTGGATCTACAGCGGCTACCGGATGACGGTGATCAGCAACCAGGAAGAAGAGCAGGCCAAACCGCTTCTGGGTGGCGGTGAGATGAAGTTCTACCCGCAGACCGCGCTGCAGCAGGCGGGTGCGCGGTTCAGCAGCAACACCACGCCGTGGACCGGGCATGTGGTGGTGGACCGCGAGCTGATTACCGGGCAGAACCCGGCGTCGGCGCTGGAGGTGGGGCAGCGGTTGGTGGAGCGGTTGAAGTAAGCCCGACAGCACATCTGTTTTTCGGTGAGTCCTGCGCTCGGCGCGCGGGACGCCCAATTCCTACTCAAAGGATAAACCTCGTGGATCTTCAACTGGCGGGCAAGACCGCACTCGTCACCGGCGCGACCGCTGGTATTGGCCTGGCTATCGCGCGCACGTTTGCACGCGAAGGCGTAAGCGTGACCCTCACCGGGCGTGACCCGGGAAAGCTGCAGGCAGCCATGGCCGAGATCAGCGCTGTGGCGCCGGGCGCGCAACTGACTACGGTGGTGGCTGATTTGGCCAGCGCCGAGGGCGCGGCCGCCGTGATCGCGGCACAGCCCGATACCGATATCCTGATCAACAACCTGGGCTACTACGAAGCGGCGGCTTTTGCCGACATTAGCGACGATGACTGGATGCGCATGCTGGAGGTCAACGTACTGTCCGGCGTGCGCCTGTCGCGGCACTACTTCCCGCGCATGCTGGAGCGCAGCTGGGGCAGGGTGATCTTCATGTCCAGCGAGGTAGGTGCGTTCACGCCGCCGGACATGGTGCATTACGGGGTGAGCAAGTCGGCGCAGCTGGCGGTGTCGCGTGGCCTGGCTGAGCTGACCCGGGGCACCGGGGTGACGGTCAACAGCGTGCTGCCATCGGCCACACGCTCGGACGGCATTGTGGAATACCTGCGCCAGACCGCGCCGCGACCGGGCATGACCGATGCAGAGATTGAAGCGCACTTCTTCCAGACCTACCGGCCCAGTTCGCTGATCGCGCGGATGATCGAGGCCGACGAGATCGCGGCGATGGTGGCGCTGCTGGCAAGCCCGCTGGGCGCGGCCTCCAATGGCGCGGCGGTGCGCGTAGAGGGCGGCACCTACCGGTCCATTCTGTGATGCGGCGGTTGGGCCGGTTTGGCGCGTGATGTGGCGCGTGGCACCATGGCGGACCGGCGCCGCTCTTCGGGCGGGGCCGTTTTCCCAGGGAAGCCTTCAACACGACATGCGAACGTCCTTCTTCATTCTCTCCGCCCTGTGCCTTGGCCTGCTGGGTGGTTGCGCCAGCGGGCCGGAGGAACACGTCTGGAACCGTGAGGTCACCAGCGCCTTTGTGGCCGAAGACGGACAGCTGTACCTGCTGCCGCGCTATGACGAGCCGATGCGCTTCAATGCCGCACCGTTCCGCGAGTACCGGGCGCTGATGGACAGCCCGCTGCGCGAGGCGGTGGCCTGCGCGCAGATGTACTTCCATGAAGACTGGCGCGACCCGGCCAACAAGGCCAAGGTGCACGGCAGCTATGCGCTGCTGCTGCGGCCGGAGCAGGTGACGGCGGAACAGGCCGCGCAGTTCAAGCTGGAGCGGATTGAGGTCCCCCCGCGCGAGGCCAAGGCCGTGGAGGAGCGGGCGCGCTACTACCTGCCGATGGACCGGACCCGCTACGCGCTGGCGTTTGATCGCGCCTGCAATCTTTCACGGAAGGGCGGCAGCTATTACAGCGCGCTGTTCGAGGGCGACGGCGAGCAGGTGCAGTTGCCGGAGGCTGCGGCACTGGCGGAGAAGGGGAAGCTGGCACAGCCGATCAATGCGCGGGCGCAGCGGATCCTGCCGGAGAGGGAGGACAAGCCGGGTGTGGGGTCGGCGGCGGGCAAGGTGCTGGGCGCGGCGTTGATCCCTGTGGCGGTTCCGGTGTTTGTGTTGAGCCTGCCGTTCCTGGGGCCGGACCATTGGAAGTGATGGGGCGCTGAGGGAGAGCATCCACGCATGGCGTGGATCTACTTGGGCATCGCCTGAACGTTCATCCTGGAGATCTGTGTGCCCAGCACGCTGGAAACTGTTTTGAAGACCGTAGGTTTCATTATCCTCGCGGCCCTTCCGTTGGTGATCCTCTGGCTCAGCCTTCGGCGAATGTCAGCAACTGCTCGCTCGTCCGTGAAATCGGGGCTGCGTTTGCATGCTCCGCGCCGGATTTCCGGCAGGTCCATGACCTTGGTGATGGTGGATGGCAAAGAAGATCGGGAGCACTACTTCTTTGATGCGGCGTCCTTTTACCTGCGGCGTGGGCCAGTGCCCACGGCGGTTCCGCTCTCGCAGATCGCCTCAGTCACACGAACGTCCGACAGGATCTACGGGCGCTATGTCTGGCGGGTGTGCTTCAGCAAAGCGTCGGGCAGAAAGTGCGTGACGTTCACCAACAACCTGACGCTGTTCAACCGCGATTTCCTGCTGTTCCTGGAGGCGGTGCGGAAGGCCAATCCGCTGGCGACCGTTGATCGGGCCGGTCTGTTCTTTTGATTGTGCGGCGATAGCAGTGGCACCGATTGGCAAACAGAGGGGCCAGGAGGGCGGGTTGTTGTGAATTATTTCGAACGTGTTTCACCCACTCAGCCCATGCTGGCGGCGCGGATCTGGATATCCTGCTGCACGCGCTGATCTTCCAGCTGCTGCTCAAGCTGGTTGGCGATGGCGCGCTGCTGCGCTTCGCGGCTGACGGCGTCGAACTGCTGCATGGATTCTTCAACCGTGGTCTGCGCAGCCAGTTCGGTCGGCATCGCTGCGCGCTGGTGGCCGGGATCGCTGGGCTCGCCTTGGACCACGAACAGGGTGTGACCGGCCGGTTTGTCTGCGGTGGCGTTGCTCAGCAGTACGTGGTCGACGCGGTCCAGGTCGTTGTCCTTGGCCAGTACCAGCAGGCTGGCGGTCATGCGCTCGCTGGCTTCGTCGAAGGTGCGACCGTGTTTGGCGTCCAGCGCCGCTACGCCTTCGCGCACCTGCTGGTAGAGGGCGTGATCGGGATGTTCGGGCTGGGTAGGCAGCAGGGGTGCGGGCGGCGCTTCGGGTTGCTGGACTGTTGCGCTTGAGGGCGATGCCACCGGGGCCCCCACGTGTGTTCCCGAAGAACCCGCTGATGCACGTCTGCCGGCAACTGACCATCCTTGGAGGCCATTAGCTTTACTCCATACTGGCGTCAAAGTGGGCACGCAGCTCGCTGAGATTCGCTAGGCCAATGTTGCTGGACCTGGCAAATGACATCACTCGTTCCTTTTCTTTGGCTCGTTCGATCGCTTGCGGATCGCCTGATGCCACAGCGGCGTCAATTTCAGCGCGCGCTTCAATCTTGAAGGCGCTAAGACAGTCCTCCAACTCCCAGACTGCGGCCTCGAAGGGTGGGGTGGACTTGATTCTTCTATTCTTTATCGAATTGAGAGCCTTCTGCAGTTGCTGGATATGATCCGGATAGTCCTTGAGCAATTCAAGGAGCTTTGCCGGTACCGGGGGAAGGGGCTGAGGCATGGCTTTCACCTATCTGGCGATTTGATGCGTTCTCACGAGTATCTGCACTTGCAGTGGCAAGTTCAATGCTGCCCACGGCAGGTCGGCTATCGTCTCCCGGCTGGCCAGCTGGAACCTCCGTCTTGGGGTGATCCTGGCGCTGGCCCCATTCATGCCGCTCTTGGGACTACTTTCTCTCCTGGCAGTCGGCGTTTCAGCGCTGGCCGGCCACCACAAGACTATTCACGTGCCTCGGTCTTTGGCCAAGAAGTAGCCCGCCAGATCGCTGACGTTCAGCATGCTGGCTCGGGAATCTCAAATTCGACGGTACGGATCAATTCTCCTTCACCTTGGTCATGTCTACTCCGCAAGAATGAAGGCATGAGGCATCAGCTGGCTTGTAATTTGGTCCAAACGGCTTTCCGGAAGGATGACATCAGAGATGCGGGCGAAATGACTTGCGGGGCTCAATTGCAGATGCGGCTCCAACTAGCGCCGCTTCTCCGATTCCTTGAAATAATCGCGAAGTTCATGGAGACCTTTCATTCCGCCATTGCCGGATCGCGCTCGGAACATCAGCTTGAATTTGCCGTCGGTCGCTGAAATCAATTCAGCATCACCTGATGCCTTGGCTGCCGTCAGCTCAGCCTGGGCGTCATTGATAAAGCTGTCGAGACAATCCTCGAGCTTCCACACTGCATCCTCAAACGGCGGTAAAGACCCCGTGCTTCTGGTGTTGACGGAAATAAGCGCTTCCCGCAGCCTCTCGATAAGCTCCGGATAGTCCTTGAGCATTTCTCGGAGGTTCGCCGGGACAGGAGGGGAAGCAAAAGCCATGACTATCACCCTTTCGGCAGACCCATGCGGATTCAAGAGTATCCGCATATTCCCTGGCGGGTCCAATATCATTTGCGACATCAGGCGGAGTGCCCGAGCGGCCTCCGTCCTTGGGATCATCGAGTTGAGGCTACGTTGAGGGAGAGCATCCACGCGTGGCGTGGATCTACTGGAGTCGCGGCAGTCACGTGTGGCGTGGATCTGCGGGGCTAAACTGGTTGCCTGTACTTGATGGAAGCTCGCCCATGTTCAGTGGAAAGGTTGCGGTGGTCACCGGCTCCACCAGTGGTATCGGTCTTGGCATCGCCATAGCCCTGGCGCGGCAAGGTGCCGATATCGTGCTGAATGGCTTCGGCGATGCGGCGGAGATCGAACGCATCCGTTCCAAGCTGAAAACCGAGTTCGGCGTGCGCGTGGCGCATGACGGCGCTGACCTGTCGCGGGGCGAGGCAGTGCGAGGCATGATCGACCACGCCGTGGCGAAGATGGGCCGCATCGACATCCTGGTGAACAACGCGGGCATCCAGCACACCGCGTCGATCGAGGAGTTCCCGGTCGAGAAGTGGGATGCAATCCTGGCGCTGAACCTGTCGGCCGTATTCCATGCCACGGCGGCGGCGTTGCCGCACATGAAGCAGCAGGGCGCCGGCCGCATCATCAACATTGCGTCGGTGCACGGCCTGGTGGGCTCGGTGAACAAGTCGGCCTACGTGGCGGCCAAGCATGGCGTGGTGGGGTTCACCAAGGTGACCGCGCTTGAGAATGCGGGCACCGGCATCACCGCAAACGCGATCTGCCCAGGCTGGGTGCGGACGGCGCTGGTCGAGCAGCAGATCACCGCGTTGGCCGAGCGCGAAGGCACGGATCAGGAGTCCGCCGCCCGCGCGCTGCTGGCCGAGAAGCAGCCGTCGTTGCAGTTCGTGACGCCCGAGCAGCTGGGCGAGATGGTGGTGTTCCTGGCCTCGGACGCCGCAGCGCAGATCACCGGCACGGCACTGCCCATGGATGGGGGCTGGACGGCGCGCTAGCTGGCCGACACGGGAAGACGTGCCAGCAGGGCATCCCAATCGGCCACGAAGCAGCCATCGCGACCACGGTTGCATTCGGTGATCCACGCGTCCAGCGATTCGCTCTGTGCGCGGTAGTCGCTGACATCGCCCAGCACGGCGAAACGCACGCGGTAGTTCACCAGCATCTGCAGCCATTGCCCGGCCATGCCGGAGCGCAGCTCGAAGAAGTCTGCCGAAAGGCGCTGCACCGGCACGGCAATCCACTCGGCCTGATGCCCGAGGGCATCGCCGACCAGATCGCGCAGGCCGTTGGCATCGAGTGCGGGGCCCTGCGGCGCGATGCGCAGGAGGCGGGTGGTGCCGATGTGTTCAATGGAATCATTCATGCTGGAGGTTCTGCAGTTGACGCAGCCGGGCGAGGATGTCTTCGCGCAGGCCGGGGATGTAGTGATAGGCGTCTGCGAGCAGGGTGACGTCCGCCGTCGGGACGAGCCGTTTCATGCGTTCGGCGGCGGCAGGGGCGTCGATGAGGGCATCACGCGCGCCCATGACAAGGGCTGCCGGCGGATGCAACGTAGCCAGGCGCTCGTCGCTGATGCGGGGAATGCGCAGCGGACGTGGCCGAACCTCGGCACGGATCAATGCCAGCAGGGCGAGCAGCGGCTGCGCACGTGCAGGTGCATGCAGTGGCGCGGGACCCATGACCGCGCGGCGCAGGCGCTCGCGTCCCCATCGGCCAAGCAGCAACAGTGGCAGCGCCTTGAGCAGGAATGCACGCTGGCGCCCGATACCCGAGGGGCTGACCAGGACCAGTGCGTTGACCCGGGCAGGCCTTCGCAGCGCGTAGTCCAGTGCCAGGAAGCCGCCGAACGACAGGCCCACGAATGCTGCGCTTTCCACGCCAAGTGCGTCGAGGACATCATCCAGCCATTGCGCATGCGCGTCGCTGTCCAGCGCAGGTTGCGTGCCTTCGCTGAGGCCCGGTTCGCCAATGATGTCGACGGCGTGCACGCGGTAGTACTCGCTCCAACGTTCGGCGTCGAACATCCAGTTGGCGGCATTGCTGAGGGTGCCATGCAGCAGCACCAGGGCAGGGCCGTGTTCCGGGCCGCAGCTGACCACAAATGTCGAACCGGCGCGGGTGGCGAGATGATGCGATTCGTGTGGTACCGGCCAGTCCGAAAGCACCTGGCGATAGGCGGCAAGTACGTGCTGCGTGGGAATGCCGGGGCGCTGCCGCTTCATGCGCTGCGGTCCTGCAGCAGACGCTGCAGGCTGACCAGCAGCGCCGTGGAACCTGCCAGGCCACCGATCACGATCAGCTTGAGCACATCGTGCTCAGGCGAATAGATCGTCTCCATGCGCAGCGGCTCATCGTCGGCCTCGCGGCCGGTGACGCGCGCATGCAGGGCACGCACCAGGTCGGCGGCACGTGCCGCACCGCATCCGGGAATATCCACCACCGTGGTCAGCTGTGGGCGCGCAGTGGAGGGCTGACGCACGGTGCCGGTGAACACGTCGAGGTCTTCGGCGGTGATGCGATAGGACTTGCCGATGCGGGTCGCGCGCAGTTGGCCGCTACGGATATGCCGCAGGACGGTTTTGGGGTGCAGGCTGAGCTGCTGGGCAGCCTGATCGACGGTTAGCAACGCGGGGGACATATCGGAACTCGAGAACCATGCGCTCCCTATTGTTCCATGAAATGCAATTTGCGGGAGCGATTGGGAATTGCGCGGCGGCGGCGACAGGGGGCCATCTGCCCGGTGCCGCTCGCGCGGGCCAACCCTCCCGACGGCTACGCTGGCTTGGCAAACACATCCAGCCCCTTGCCCGTCTCCAGCAGCGACTTCAGGCTCGACAGCACGATCGGCCAGCCCTGGCGGATGCCGGTATCCATGCCGCTGCCCGGTTCCAGCTCCTCATGGGTAACCGTCAGCCGCACCATGTCCTGGTAGGGCACGATGTCGAAGGTAACCCGGCTGTAGGCGTCCGGGTCGTCGGCCTGCGAGGCGGCGGCCCAGGTGATGACCAGCCGCGAGGGCGGGGTGCTTTCCACCACTTCGCCGACCAGTTCGACCGAGCGCGTTTCGTTGGCGCGCACATGCTGCCAGCGCGAGCCGGGCTTCCAGTCCGAGACGTTTTCATGGCCCCAGTAGCGGCTGGCGATCTCGGGGCGGGTGATGGCCTCGAACACCTTCTGTGGCGTGGAGGCGATATAGATCACGTGGATGAAGCGGGTGGTCTCTGCGGACATCGTCATTCTCCTTCCAGTTCGCGTTTCAGGTCATGCAGCAGGCTCAGGCGCTGCTGCTCGAACTTGCGTACCCAGCGCTCATAGACCTCATGCAGCGGCACCGGGTTGATGAAGTGCAGCTTCTCGCGGCCACGGCGCACGGTGCTGATCAGGTTGGCGTCTTCCAGCAGGCCCAGGTGCTGGGTGACCGATTGCCGGGCCATGTCCAGGTGCTCGCAGAGCTGGCCCAGGGTCTGGCCGTTGTTTTCGCAGAGCAGGTCCAGCAGCGTTCTGCGCGTGGGGTCGGCCAGGGCCTTGAACACCTTGTCTGCATTCATGCGGGGCGTCTTCAGTTCCAGTTGTCGATCCTGACGTCGTGCGGGTTGGGCTGGCCCTTGCCGGTTTCCAGCAGGGCTTTGAGGCTCATCAGGAACACCGCCCACTTGGTGCTGCAGTGGGAGGTGAACTCGACGCGTTCCTTCCAGCCTTCGTGGGTGAACAGCACGATGCAGTAGTCGCCTTCCTGTTTCAGTGCGAAGCGCGCATGCGTGCCGATCCATTCGGCGGGGCCGGCCAGGAACTGCCAGAGCACCAGTTCGCCAGGAACGAGCTGTTCCAGCTGCATTTCCATGGCGCCGATTTCCTGGCCGTTATTGGTGAAACGGACCTTTATCGTGCCGCCGACGTTGTAGTCGCCATGGGCGTCTTCGGCCCACCAGGCGGCGACACCTTCAGGGGTGGCCAGTGCTTGATACACCTGGCTTGCGGGGGCCTTGATGCCGACCCGGTGTGCGATATCCACCATTGCAGGTTCCTCGCATGGGCCGGCAGGTGCCGCCCTTGAGTGGACTATATGCAGGTAAATACCTGCATGTCAAAACCGGTCACGAACGCCCGGATGCGGTAGTGCCGGCCGCTGGCCGGCATCCCGGTGGAGTTGGGTGCGTGCAGTTGCCGGCCAGCGGCCGGCACTACCAGATGCTGCCCACCCGGCCGCGGATAGTTGACAGGCCGTCAACCTACTAGTAGGTTGACAGCATGAAAGAGCCGCTCTCGCCCAAGGCCCAGGAGATCCTGGCCCACGCCCGTTCGCTGCTGGAGGCTGGTGGCTACAACGGTTTCAGCTACGCCGACGTGTCGGCGCGGGTGAACATCAGCAAGGCCAGCATCCATCACCATTTCCCCAGCAAGGCGGACCTGGTGCGCACGGTGGTTGAACTGTACCGGGCCGAGGCGCGCGAAGGCTTGGCGCTGCTGGACCGGCAGCTGGACGACCCGCTGCGGGAGCTCAACGCCTATGTGGACTACTGGTCGAGCTGTATTGCCGGTGGCACGTCTTCGTTCTGCATCTGCGCGATGCTGGCGGCAGAGGCGCCGATGATCCCTGCGGAGATTGCCGAAGAAGTACGCGGGCATTTCGATGATTTGAGTGGCTGGTTGGCGCTCACGTTGGAAAAGGGCGCGGCGCTGGGTCAACTGCGCCTGCAGGGTTCGGTGGCCGATGAGGCCAAGGCGTTCATGTCATCGGTGCATGGCGCGATGCTGGCCGCGCGCGGTTTCGGCGATGCGGCGACGTTTGCTGCGCTGGCACGGCTGGCCATCGCGCGGGTGAGCGCGGCTGCCTGATTGATGTGTGCTGGGCCTGCGGCAACGTAGGCCTTTTCTTTGATTCAGAAGTCTACCTACTAGTAGGTTCAATCAACCCTTGGAGATGTTCCATGTCGCACTCTCTGTCCACGCTGGGCGTGATCCACACGGCCGTCAGCCTTGTACCGGTGTTCGCCGGCCTGTATGCCTTCATTCGCCATCGCGCGATCGACCCCGCGACACGCTCCGGCAAGCTGTACCTGCTTGGGCTGGTGCTGTCGGTGGCAACGTCGTTCACCGTCTCCAGTACGGGCGGGATCAACCCGGGCCACGCATTCGGAGTGATCGTGCTGCTGGTGGCGTTCGGCGGCGTGCTGGCGGCCCGGCTGCGCTGGCTGGGTGGCGCCGCACCTTACGTGTCGACATTTGCGCTGTCTTTCAGCTTCCTGCTGTCGCTGGTGCCGGGCGTGAATGAAACGCTGACACGGTTGCCGGCAGCGCATCCAATTGCTGCGGCGCCGATGGCGCCGGTGGTGCTGCACACGCTGCTGGGATTGGCTGCGGTGTTTGTGCTGGGCTTTGCCGCGCAGTGCTGGCGCATGCGGTCTCAACCGGTTCGCAGGCGCCCTTGAGCAGAGGCACCTCAGTCCCGCATGGCCATTTCAGCCAGCAACGACTGCGGTTCGATCAGCGCAGCCGAACGTGTGGCATCCACCCGAACATGCCGGCTGCAGAAGTTGAACACCCGACCCTCGGCAGGCGCGGATACGTCTGGCGTTGCGTCCGGCGTCTCGATCTCCAGCACTTCATCCACCGCCAGCGCCAGGGTTGCGCTACCGGCGTTGATCAAGAGCACGGCAGGGCTGCCGCCACCGAATGCCGGTTGACCGCTGAGCCTGCGCAGGTCGGCCACCGGCAATGGCTGCCCTCGTACCTCCAGGTTCCGCCTGCCATGCTGATCTGCAGGGCCGAAGGTCTCGGGGCCGCGTATTTCCACGGCAGCCTGGACGTCGATCGCGAACAGGGCCGTGCCTGCACGAAGGACGACGACCTCGAACAACTCGGCGGGCGAGGCACGTGTTTGCGTTGAAGGTTGAGCGGGTACAGGCATGCTGTGGATCTGGCAGGAACGATGGGTAACGCGGCTTGAATGATGACGTCTGCAGGGAGCACGCGGCCGCGTGGGACTACGCGCGCAAGGCGGCGGTTCAGCTGGATCCGACGGGCGCATGGTGCGCACTGAGCGGGCCGATGCGCGGAAAGTGCGGACGCAGCAGGCCGACGAGCTGATCCATGCCCGGAACGGAATGGCCGAATTCGTCCCATCGTGCATTGACCAGGCCGGACACCATGATCTGCCCGGTGTCGATGCGGGTCATGGCCCAGTACGGAACCGCGCGCGCGCCGATGGCCATGTCCAGTACCGGAACGACGGCAGCATGCGAGCGACTGTCATGGATGCGGCGCTTGACCGCCTCCAGGCCGTCGGGAGGACCTTCGACGTACTGGAAAAACCGCTGACCGTCGACGAGCAGCGCTCCGGTGACGTCCACGCGACGGTTGAACGTGGCAGAGCAGGAGACGATCTGCCGGAGGATTTCATCGGAAAGCCCAGCCGACATGTGGCTGGAGTAGGCAAATGCGTGGAGCATGGAAGGGGCTTCTTGTGACGCCCGTCACTATACGTGGGGCGCCGTAGCCTGCCGTGAGCCTTTCCTCACACATCACCTGGGAGTGACGCGTTGGATCAGCAGCCCACCAGCCGATCCGCGCCAATTCCGCCGCGATGCTGGCTGCGGTATTCGGTAGGACTGGCGTCCACCTGGCCGCGGAAGTGCCGGCGGAACGACTCCTGCGAACCAAAGCCGGCCTGCTCGGCAATCCACTGCAGCGGCCGGTCAGTGGTTTCCAGCAGCTCGCGGGCGAATGCCACGCGCTCGCGGATCAGCCAGTCGATGGGTGACAGGCCGGTGGCTTCCAGGAACTGCCGCTGCAGGGTGCGCTGGCTGAGCGCGGCCTGCTCGGCGAGGCTGCCCAGTGAGTGGGGCTCGCGCAGGTTGCGGCGCATCCATTCCATCAGCTTTGCCAAGCGCGTGGGCTCGCCATGGGGAATGGCGCGGCTGACGCGCTGGCTGCGCCCGGCATCACGCCATGGCGCCAGTACCAGCCGCTCGGCCACCAGGTTGGCCACGCGCGCGCCGTAGTCCTTGCGCACCATGTGCAACATCATGTCCATGCCGGTGGCCGAGCCAGCCGAGGTGATGATGCTGCCGGTATCGACGTACAGCACGTCCTCGCGCACATCGATGCGTGGGAAGTCGCGCGCCAGCGCTTCGGTGAGGCGCCAGTGGGTTGTGGCCTGGCGGCCATCGAGCAGCCCGGCCCACGCCAGCACGAAGGCACCGGAGCAGATCGAAGCGATGCGCGCGCCACGGCCGTGGGCACGGATGAGTGCATCAAGCAGCGCCTGTGGCGGGCGCTCGCTGGGCTCGCGCCAACCGGGAATGACGATGATGTCGGCGTCATCAACTGTGCTGAGGTCGTAGGGAAGCTGCACCTGCGTTCCGCCAAGCATGCGCAGCGCACCGGGTTCACCCGCGCACAGCTGGGTGCGATACCAGGCCACGCCGAGCTCGGGTCTTATCGGCGCGAACAGGCCCACCGCACAGCCGAATTCGAACAGCCCCTGGCCGTGGCAGGCGACGATGGCAACGAGCGGCGCAGCGGGGTCGGCGGGTGGGCTGGGCATGGCTTGATGCTACGGGTGCAGATGCATGGCGCTGAGTGGTGCGCGGGCATGAGGTGATGCCGACCAGGCATATGGAGCAGTCGCTCCCCTCTTGTAGAGCCGAGCCCACGCTCGGCTCAATACCGGCAGGGGGATGCATCTGACGCCGTCGCGAGGAGCAGGCGAGCGTGGGCTCGGCTCTACAAGCAGCCGCGCACCGTTGCGGCTGCCTAACCTCATTACCAGCAGTCATGTGGCTGGCCGGATATGACGGTTGGGTGACGCGATCGCGCCTGTCGCGGTGGGTGAACAGGCCCTTGAATGGAAGCGTGTTTCCGGCCCACCCCCACGAGCCCCCATGCCTGCCGCCCACGCCCCTGTCCTGAGCACTCTCGCTGCCCTGATCACAGCCATCCTCGCCGCTTCGCCCAGCCATGCGGCTGAAGCCGATGCGGATCCTGCTGCCGCCGCCGCGACGGCCAACGTGGCCGCGTCCACGCTGGATGCCGTGGTGGTGACCGGCTCGCGCACCAGTACGCGTACGGTGAAGAACAGTTCCACGCCGATCGACGTGATCTCCGCCGAAGACCTCACCGCCACCGGCCAGGCCAACCTGCTGGAAGCACTGCAGCGCGCACTGCCGTCGCTCAGCCAGATTGGTGGCTACCAGAGCGACCAGGAGAGCCTGATCCGTGGCTACCAGCTGCGCAACCTGTCGCCCGGCTACACGCTGGTGCTGGTGAACGGAAAGCGCCGCAATGCCAGTGCCTATGTGAGCGGTGCCAACGGCGGCGGCTTCCCAGGCCACGCCTGGGCCGACCTGGCGCTGATTCCGGTGTCGGCCATCGACCATGTGGAAGTGCTGCGCGATGGTGCGTCGGCCATCTATGGCTCGGACGCGATCACCGGCGTGGTCAACGTGATCCTGAAATCGCAGGCACACGGTGGCGAGTTCGCCGTGGAAAGCGGGCAGAGCATCGACGGTGATGGATCGCGAACCAGCGTGCGCGCCAACGTGGGCCTGCCGTGGGGCGCCGATGGCTTCGTCAACCTGTCCGGTGAGACAACGCGGCAGCACCACGCGATCCGTAGCCGCCGCTACATCGATGACTATCTGAGCTATCCGGCGGTAGATGCCAACGGCAATCTGGTCGCGCTGCGACCGAACAATCGATTGCCGGCCGGCGCATCGCCGAACCCGGCCGAGGCCAACCGCAATGCCGAGGCCAACATCATCCTCAGCTCGCCGTCGTATGCGCTGAAGGCCTTCGCGGTGAACGTGGGCCATGGCCTGGGCGAAAGCGCGCAGTTCTACGCTAACGCTACGGCCAGTGACCGCACCGCGCAGGCGATCCAGAACTTCCGTCTGCCGGCGACCATCTTCACCACCTATAAGGCACCCGGCGTGCTGAGCGTGTTCCCGGATGGCTTCCTGCCGGTACTGGAAACCAAGGAGAAACAGTACACCGGCACCGCAGGCGTGAAAGGCCAGATCGCAGGCTGGGACTACGACGCCAGCCTGACCGGCAACCGCAGCACGGTGCGCACGTATACCCGCAACTCGGTGAACTACTCGCTGCCATACCCCGGTTCGCCTACCGACTTCTACGACGGCAAGCTGGACTACCAGCAGGGTATCGCCAACCTCGACCTGCGCCGTGGCTTCGAGGTGGCTGCGTTCGCCTCGCCGCTGGAAGTGAGCGCAGGTGCCGAGTACCAGCACGAACAGTACGAACGTGGGGCGGGGCAGTGGGAGTCGTATACCGGCTTTGGTGCTGCGGCCTTCGTCGGCTATTCCACTGCGGACGCGGTGAAGGCTACCCGCAACAGCAAGGCGGTCTATGTGGGCGCGGCCACCAACATCACCTCGCGCTGGTATCTGGATGCGGCCGCGCGCTGGGAAGATCACTCCGACTTCGGCAGTGTCTCCACCGGCCGCCTGACCACGCGCTTCGACTTCACCGACGCGCTGGGCGTGCGCGCCACGGTCAGCAACGGTTTCCATGCACCCAGCCTGGGCGCGCAGTACTACCAGGCCACGGGCAGCTGCCCCTGCGGCACCACGCTGGTGGCGCAGGTGTCTTCGCCGGCGGCGGTTGCGCTGGGTGCGACGCCGCTGAAGCCCGAGAAAGCCACCAACTACAGCCTGGGCGTGACCTGGGACCCGAGCCCGGCGTTCCACCTGGCCGTGGATGCGTACCAGATCGACATCCGTGGCCAGCTCGGCCAGTCCAGCCAGATCGGCTACAACGCGCAGGATCCAGCGCGCATCACCGACAACAGCGGCACGGTGCTGAGTACGGCGCAGAAGAACACCATCGATGCGCTGCTGGGCTCGGCCGGCATCAGCATCCTGCCGGGTGATGCGTTCTATGCCAGCTACTTCACCAACGTGGGCAATACCCGCACACGCGGTGTCGAGCTGACCCTGGAGGCCAACCAGGAAACCGTGTGGGGCAAGCTGCGCTGGAGCTATGCGGCCAACGTGGGGCGCACCACCATCCAGAAGGTCAGCGACATTCCGGCGGCGCTGCAGGGGCTGCCGAACATCAACCTGTTGACCAAGAGCAGCGAGTACGCGCTGCGCTTCCGTACGCCCAGCTACACGCAGGTGGCGGGGTTGGGCTGGCAGAACGGGCGCTGGCGCTCGAACGTCGACTTCACCTACTACGGACCGATCAAGCGCCTGAACAACGGCGTGGAGTACAAGCAGCCGCCGGTGCTGGTGACCAATCTCTCCGGTGGCGTGGAACTGGGTGCGGGCTGGAGTGCGGCGCTGGGGATCAACAACGTGTTCGACAAGCGCACCCGCAAGGTGCCGGAGTACGCGCGCAGTGCCACCGATGTGGCGAGCATCGAGACGACCTGGGATTCGGGCGACGTGCTGAGCCGCATCGGGGCGTTCTGGTACGGGCGGATCAATTACCGGTTCTGATCTGGAGCAGTCGAGCATGGCTCGACTCCGCAAAGGCGAAAGCAGCCGAGCATGGCTCGGCTCTACACAAGGCGAAAGGCGGCCGGCGGCAGTTCGGCATCATCGAGGAGCAGTTCATGTCTTCTGCATTGAAGGTGGTGGCAGTGGTGGGGTCACCGACCAGCTCGGCGACGTCGCGCACGTTGCTGCTGGTGCGGCACTTGTTGGCGTCGTTGCAGCAGCGGGTGCATGCCAGCGTGGAGCTGGTGGAGCTGGCGCCGATCGCGCGTTCGCTGGGGCAGTCGCTGTCGCGCGATGAAGCGGAGCCAGCCGTAGAGCAGGCACTGCAGGCAATCGAGGCGGCCGGGCTGCTGGTGGTGGCGGCGCCGGTGTATCGCGGTTCCTATCCCGGGTTGTTCAAGCACCTGGTCGATTTCATCGGGCTGGAAGCGCTGGTGGATACGCCGGTATTGCTGGCAGCGACCGGCGGCAGCGAGCGCCATGCGTTGGTGATCGACCACCAGTTGCGGCCGTTGTTCAGTTTCCTGCAGGCGCACACGCTGCCGATCGGGGTGTATGCCACGCCTGCCGACTTCGATGGCGAGCAGATCAACAGTGCAGCCTTGCAGGCGCGCATCGCACTGGCGGCCGAGCGCGCGGCAGGGCATCTGGCTTCGCAGGCGCTGGCGGTACCGGCGCCGCTGCGAAGGATCGCCTGACGGCATAACCGGCGGCGCTTTGCTTATGGCCAAGGCGCATCTGCATGGCCGGATCTGACCGCCGATTGTCGCCTGGCATCGCCGTGCCGACCGCCGTCATCTCTAGCATCGATATCGAAGCGGCATCGCATTGCCGCCCCCCGATGAGGACGACCCCGTGAGTCTGGACGCAACCGACAAGCCCATCCTGTTCCTGCTCGACCGTGAGTTCGAGGACGGACAGATTCCCGGCCAGCGTTTCTTCTGCCGGCACAGCCTGTTGCTGGAAGGTGCGCTGTCGAGCATCGACGGCCTGGACGCGCAGCTGGACGTGCGCCGCATCGGTTTCGCACGGCCGCGCCGGGAGGTGATCGCCGAGATCGGCGAGCAGGACCAGTCGCTGCCGAAGCTGGTGCTGCTGCAGGGCGTGCGCAGTGACCTCGCGAGTGGCGTGCACCAGGACCGCCAGTACATCTCCGGTGCCGAGCCGATCCTGGCCGCGCTGAACGGGTTGCTCGGCATCCCCGTGGCCCATCCCTGAGCGAGGACGCGACCATGAGCTATCAGATCAGCGTGTTGGACAAGAGCCCGGTGGCCGAAGGCGCCTCGCCGGAGCAGGCGCTGCGCAACAGCCTGCAGCTGGCACAGCGCGCCGAACAGCTGGGCTATCACCGCTACTGGTTTGCCGAGCACCACGCCGCGCCGACGTTGGCGAGTCCCGCACCGGAGGTGCTTGCGGCGTGGGTGCTGGCGCAGACCCGGCGCATCCGTGTCGGCAGCGGCGGGGTGATGCTGCGCCACTACGCGCCGTACAAGGTGGCGGAGAACTTCAACCTGCTGGCAGCGTTGGCGCCAGGGCGCGTGGATCTGGGCGTGGGCAAGGCACCGGGCGGCCTGCCAGCGTCGACTGCCGCGCTGGCGGCCGGGCGCCCGGGGTTCGCCGACTTCGACCAGCAACTGCGCGATCTTGAGGGCTATCTGTCCGGCGCCGAAGCCGATGTGCTGGCGCGGCCGATTCCGCAGCAGGCGCCGGAGCGCTTCCTGCTCGGTGCCAGCCCGCAGAGTGCACGGCAGGCGGCCGAGCTGGGCTGGCGCTTCGTCTACGCCGCGCACTTCGACGGTGACCCGAAGCACATCGAGGCCGCGTTCGACGCCTACCGCAGCGTCGCCTCGCAGCCGCCGCTGCTGGCCACGGTGGCCTTCGCCGCACCGACTGCGGAAGCCGCTTCGCGCCATATCGGTGCGCTGCGCGTCTACAAGCTGCACCTCGGTCCCGGGCAGGCGGTGAACCTGCCCAGCGCCGAGGCAGCTGCCGAGTACGCGCACCAGGTGGGGGTGGCCGACTTCCGCATCGAGGAGACGCGCCCCAGCGTGCTGTCCGGTGATGCGCAGCACGTGCGCGGCGAACTGGATGCGTTGCACCGGCGTTTCGGCGTGGGCGAGTTCATCCTCGATGCGCCGGTGGCCGACCTCGACGCACGCCTGACATCCCTTGAACTGCTGTCGCCCGCGCCGCGCGCGGCGGTGGCCTGACCTGCAGGAGCGATTCCCATGAGCACCACCCCGCGCCACATTCCGTTCGGCATCATGCTGCAGGGCCCCGGCAGCCACATGCATGCCTGGAAGCATCCGTCCAACCCGGCCGATGCCAGCGTCAACCTGCAGTTCTACATCGACATCGCGCGCACTGCCGAGGAAAACGGCATCGCCTTCGGCTTCGTTGCCGACGGCCTGTACATCAACGAAAAGTCCATCCCGCACTTCCTCAACCGCTTCGAGCCGATCTCGCTGCTCTCGGCGCTGGCCACGGCAACGAAGAAGATCGGCCTGGCGGGCACGCTGTCGACCTCGTACAGCGACCCGTTCACTGTCGCCCGCCAGTTCGCTTCGCTGGATCTGCTCAGTGGTGGTCGTGCTGGCTGGAACGTGGTGACCTCGCCGTTGGAAGGTTCGGGTCGCAACTATGGCCGGCCGCACCCGGAGCATGCGCTGCGCTACCAGATCGCCGACGAATATCTGGAGGTGGTACAGGGGCTGTGGGATTCGTGGGATGACGACGCCTTCGTGCGTGAGCGCGACAGCGGCACCTTCTTCGCACCGGAGAAATTCCGCCGCCTCGACCACAAGGGCCGCTTCTTCCAGGTGGAAGGCCCGCTCAACATCCAGCGCTCGCCACAGGGCCAGCCGGTGATTTTCCAGGCGGGTTCTTCCGATGATGGCATCGCGCTGGCCGGGAAGTACGCCGATGCGGTGTTCACCCATTCGCCGTCGCTGGAAGAAACCCGCGCGTTCACCCAGAAGGTGAAGAACTCGGCGATCGCCCACGGCCGCAGCGGCAATGACGTGAAGATCTTCCCGGGCATCGGCCCCATCGTCGGCCGCACTGCCGAGGAGGCCGAGGCCAAGTACCAGGCGATTGCCGCGTTGGCCACGCTGGAGGATGCACTGGCGTACCTGGGGCGCTTCTTCGATCACCACGACTTCAGCCAGTACGACCCGGATGCACCGTTCCCGGAGCTGGGTGACATCGGCAGCAATTCGTTCCGTTCCACCACCGACCGCATCAAGCAGGATGCGCGTGAGAAGGGCCTGAGCCTGCGCCAGGTGGCGTTGGAAGCGGTGAGCCCGCGACCAAACTTCATCGGCACGCCGGAGCACGTGGCCGATGAGCTGATCCGCTGGTTCGACGCCGGTGCCAGCGACGGTTTCATTCTTGGATTCGCCGCGCAGCGCGAAGGCCTGGACGATTTCGTGACCCAGGTGCTGCCGATCCTGCAGGCGCGCGGCTACCACCAGCGCGAGCTGGAAGGACAGACCCTGCGCGAGCATCTGGGCCTGCCGTACAAGGCCAGCCGCTATTCGACCGACGCCGAGCCGGCGCGGAAGGCGGGGTAGGGCGATGAGCGGAGAGAACTCGGTAGCGCCGGGCCATGCCCGGCTGGATTCCGCGTCCATCGGCGTGCTGCCGGAAATTGCAGCACGCGCCGAGGCCGCCATCGCGATCCGCCATGACCTGCACCGCCACCCGGAGCTGGCCTTCGAGGAGCACCGCACCAGCGCCCGTGTGGCCGAGTTGCTGCAGCAATGGGGCTATGAGGTGACCACCGGTCTCGGCGGCACCGGCGTGGTCGGCACGTTGCAGCGTGGGCAGGGCGGCCGTCGGCTGGGGCTGCGTGCGGACATCGATGCCTTGCCGATCCACGAAGACTCGGGGCTGGCCTACGCCAGCCAGACCGACGGCCTGATGCATGCCTGCGGTCATGATGGTCACACCGCCATCCTGCTGTCTGCGGCGCATTACCTGGCCCATCACGGCAATATCGACGGGACCTTGCAGTTGGTGTTCCAGCCAGCCGAGGAAACCGGCTCGGGTGCATCGAAGATGATTGCCGACGGCCTGTTCGAGCGCTTCCCGGTGGATGCGATCTATGGGCTGCACAACTGGCCCGGCGTACCGGTCGGCCACTTCGGCTTCGTCGATGGTCCGGCGATGGCATCGGTGGACTGGGCGCGGCTGAAGGTGATCGGCAAGGGCGGACATGGTGCCGAACCGCAGGGCAGCGTCGACCCGATCCTGGCGGCGGCGCACATCGTCACCGCGCTGCAGAGCGTGGTGTCGCGCAATGTCGATCCGCGGCAGATGGGGGTGGTGACCGTCGGTTCGATCCACGGCGGGCAGGCCGCCAACGTGATTCCGGACGTGGTCGAGCTGAAGCTGACCGTGCGCGCCTATCTACCGGAGGTGCGCGATACCCTGCGGCGCCGGGTCACCGAGATTGCCGAACAGACCGCCGCCGCGTTCGGTGCGCGCGCCGAGATCGAATTCCCGCGCGGCTTCCCCAGTGTGATCAACCATCCGCAGCAGACCGCCTACATCCGCGAGGTGGCCGTGCAGGGCTTCGGCGCCGCACAGGTGGTGCCCGACTTCGCACCGCGCACGGCCAGCGAGGATTTCGCCTTCCTGCTGCAGGCGCGGCCGGGCAGTTTCGTGTTCGTCGGCAACGGTGACAGTGCACCGCTGCACAGCCCGCGCTATGTGTTCAACGACGCGGCCATTGCCCCCGCCGCCAGCCTGTGGGCGCGACTGGCCGAAGATTACCTGGTGAAGGACGCGACATGAGCCACGACGAACGCTTCCTCTATACCTCGGTGGATGATCCGCTGGCGCGGCCCCTGTTCGATGGCCTGGAGCAGGAGTACGACAGTCGCTACGCCGACGTGCGTCGCCGCATCGGCGGCAGCGCCCGCGAGGAGCTGCAGCGCTACCCGGCGCAGGCCTTTGCGGCCCCGGTGGGCGCCTTCGTGCTGCTGCTGCGCGACGGGGTGGCGATTTCCGGCGGTGCGTTCATGCCGCACCGCGATCCGGATACCGCCGAATTCAAGCGCATCTGGACACTGCCCGGGCTGCGTCGCCAGGGCATTGCGCGGCGCGTGCTGCAGGAGCTGGAAGAGCAGGCGGCGCGGCAAGGGTACCGGAGGGTGTTCCTGACGACCGGCTTCCGCCAGCCGGAAGCTGTTGGCCTGTACCTGAGCCACGGCTACACCGCGTTGTTCGATCTGGAGGCCGACCCGGAAACCGTTGCGCATCTGCCGTTCGAAAAGCACCTGCGGGCGACGACGCCTGTCGTTACCGCTGCACAGGCACTGCTGCACGGAGCCCACGCATGAGCACACCGTCGACCGCGCTGGAGGGCATCGCCGCTCGTCCGGCGCCCGGACCGGCACTGAAGATCGTGCCGGCCCGGCATCCGCTGCAGGTCTTCGGCACGGTGCTGGCACTGGCGCTGATCCTGATCGGGCTGCAGTCCGTGCTGGGCAATCCGCGCTGGGGTTGGGGCACCTTCGCCGAGTGGTTCTTCGCACGCCCGGTGTTGGAAGGCCTGGGTCGCACGCTGCTGCTGACCGCGCTTGGCACCGGCCTCGGTTTCGCGCTGGGTACGCTGCTCGCGCTGGCACGCGTCTCTGGTTCGCCGCTGCTGTCGGCGGTGTCGTGGGGCTATGTGTGGTTGTTCCGTTCGATCCCGTTGCTGGTGCTGTTGTTGTTGCTGAACAACCTGGGCTACCTGTACAGCACCATCGAACTGGGCGTGCCGTTCACCGGCATCAGCCTGTTCTCGTACCCGACCACGCAGCTGATCGGTGTGTTCACCGCCGCGGTGCTGGGCCTGACCCTGAACCAGGCGGCGTTCTCGGCCGAGGTGATCCGCGGTGGCATTCTTTCGGTCGACCACGGCCAGTACGAGGCCTCGGCCGCGCTTGGCCTGCCGCGGGGCCGCCAGGTGCGCCGCATCATCCTGCCGCAGGCAATGCGCTCGATCCTGCCGGCCGCGTTCAACGATGTGATCGGCCTGGCCAAGAGCACCTCGGTGGTCTACGTGCTGGCGCTGCCGGAGCTGTTCTACACCGTGCAGGTGATCTATCGGCGCAACCTGGAAGTGGTGCCGCTGCTGATGGTGGCCACGGTCTGGTACCTGGTGATCCTGACCGTGTTGTCGCTGCTGCAGCGGCGCGTGGAACAGCGCTTCGCGCGCGGCCAGCTGCAGCGCGAGCGCTCGGTGTCGCGGGTGTCGTCACCGGTGCGGACATCCAGTGATGCTGCGCCGCGCGTGGCCAACCGCCCGCGCATCGCCACCCAGGTCGAAGCGGGCCAGGGCGCGGCGGTGTCGCTGCACGGCGTAGGCAAGGTGTTCGGCGATCAGCCGGTGCTGGAAGACGTGAACCTGGACCTGCGCGCCGGCAGCGTGACGGTGCTGATCGGCCCGTCCGGTGCCGGGAAATCCACGCTGCTGCGGTTGATCAACCACCTGGAACGCGCGGACAGTGGTTACGTGACCGTCGGCGGCCAGCTGATCGGTTACCGCCGCGAGGGTGACACGTTGTACGAACTTCCCGAGCGCGAGATCCGCCGTCGGCGTGCCGAGGTGGGCATGGTGTTCCAGGGCTTCAACCTGTTCCCGCACCTGACCGCATTGGAGAACATCATCGAGGCGCCAATCGCGGTGCGCGGCGTGCCGCGTGCGCAGGCCGAGCGGCAGGCGCGCACGCTGCTGGAGCGGGTCGGCCTGGCCGACAAGGCCGGTGCGTTCCCGCGCCAGCTGTCCGGTGGCCAGCAGCAGCGCATCGCGATTGCCCGCGCGCTGGCGCTGCAGCCGAAGGTGCTGCTGTTTGACGAACCCACGTCGGCGCTGGACCCGGAACTGGTGGCGGAGGTGCTGAGCGTGATCGAGGAACTGGCCCGTTCGGGTACCACGCTGGTGATCGTCACCCATGAGCTGAGCTTCGCCCGCCGCGTGGCCGACCACGTGGTGATGATGGACCAGGGGCGGGTGATCGAGCAGGGCACGCCCGAGGCCCTGTTCGAGCGCCCGCGCCAGCAACGCACCGCCGATTTCCTGGCCAAGACCCTGTAACCCCGGAAGGAACATCATGAGCCCTGCAGTACCGCGTCGCCCCTCGCGCAGCACCCTGTTGATCGTGGGCGTGCTGGTCATCGGCATCGCCGGCATCGTCTACTCGCGCGCGCGCCAGGCCCCGGAGGCTGCCGCTGTGGCCGCGGCCAGCCTGGCCGGCACCAACACCGCCGTGCTGAAGGGCACGCTCGACCCGAAGGCGCAGGCCTTGATTCCTGCGGGCTACCGCTTCGTCACGCCGGGCGCATTCACCGTGGCGACCCACCCGGGGCAGCTACCGCTGGCCGACTACGGCGCCGACAGCAAGGACGTGGTCGGCATCGAACCGGACATCGCGCGGCTGATCGCGGATGCTTTGGGCCTGAAGCTGGTGATCGTGCCGGTGGCCTGGGCCGACTGGCCGCTGGGGCTGGAGTCAGGCAAGTACGATGCGGTGCTGTCGAACGTGACGGTCACCGAGGAACGCAAGAAGAAGTTCGATTTCTCCAGCTACCGTTACGACCTGCTGGGCATCTACACGCGCAGCGACGGGCCCATCCAGAAAATCGAAAAGCCCGCCGATGTGGCCGGGCTGAAGGTGGTGGTCGGTGCCAGCACCAACCAGGACCAGATCCTGCGCCAGTGGGACCAGCAGAACATCGCGGCGGGATTGAAGCCCGTGGAATACCAGTACTTCGATGACGCGGTGGTCGGCCGATTGGCGGTGATCACCGGCCGCGCCGATGTCTCGTTCGAGCCCAATGCTACCGGCGCCTATTCGGCGCGCGACGGCAAGGTGCGGCGTGTGGGCCTGTTCCCAGGGGGATGGCCGAATGCCGCAGCGATCTCGGTGACCACGCGCAAGGGCAGCGGCCTGGCCGACGCGGTGACGCAGGCGCTGAACACCCAGATCGGCAGCGGCACCTATGCGCAGGCGCTGAAGCGATGGAATGTGGCCGAGGAAGCGGTGCCGCAGTCGCAGACCAATCCGCCGGGGTTGCCGACGCTGCAATGACGCCGGGCGTGGCCCGGCGCTACTTCCGTCTTTGTAGAGCCGAGCGATGCTCGGCTGCTCTACCAACGCGCCTCCAGTGTCCGGAACGGTTTCGCCAAGCGCACGCCCTCGGCGTCGAAGTCGGAAACGCTACTCCCATCCACACGCACCGTCTTCGGCATGGTGCGCGCCGGCCACCAGACCTTCACTGCCGTCCCGCTGCGCAACCCCTTGCCCAGCGTGACCGTCAGCATGCCGTCGCGCTGCCGCGCCTGCATCTGCAACGTGCCGTACGCGGTCGGCAGGCGTTCCACCGCCAATCCACCCCCCGCCACCCACGAAGGTGGCGTACCTGGCAGCAGCGACAACGCATCATCGTCTTCGCGCATCAGCATGCCGAACAGCGTGCGGCCGTATTCGGCGCCGATCCAGGTGTGCGGCATGTCGCCCAGGTAGCGCGGGAAGCGCAGCCGTGAATGCACTACTTCGGCCAGCACCTGCCACTCAAGCGGGCGCCGATCATGCAGAAGCCCCTGCAGCAGCTCATCGGCCACCTGTGGCTGGCCGAGGTGCACATAGCTCAGCACGTTGCGGATCTCGTACGGGGTGTACGCGTACAACGCACCAGGCTGGCTGCGCTTGCGCACATCGTCCAGATAGCGCGCGAAGGTGGTCCGCAGCGCCTCGGCGGGCAGCACGCTCTGTGCGCCGGTCGGGTCCAGTGCGATCGATACGCCGGTGGGATCGCCATCGCCCAGGTCGGCCGAGGAGGGAATGAAGTCGATGCCCTTCCACGCCATCGTCGCCCGGATCGAGGCATGCAGCGCGTCGTAAAGCAGTTTGTACTGTTCGCGTGCCCACGCTGCGGTCTCGTGGTCGCCGAGCGATTCGGCCAGCCACGCGCCGTCGTGCCAGCCCTTCAGGCCCCAATAGTCGTCCCAGTAGCTGTGGGTGGGAGACGGATAACCCTCATGGCTGATCGACGGCGCAAGAATGCCCGCGAAGCGCTCCGGCGCTGGTTGGTCGGCCTTGTAGCCGGGCGCCAGCGTGCGTTCGCGCAGTTCCTGCAGGAAGCGCAGCGCTGCCTTCACTTTCGGCAGATAGGCACGTACCGATTCGGGTCCGCCATCGAGGCGCGCGACATCGGCCACCAGCGTCACGTACTGGCCCTGGCTGTCGTACTCGATGTCCGAGCCGAAGCCGGTATTGACGCTGCCATCGTCGTTGAGGATCGGCGAGACCAGGCCGTTGGCATGCACCCCGTGTTCGCTGTACCAGGCCAGGTAGTCGCGCGCGACGCGTGCTTCGCCCATGCGCAGCAGCACCGCCGAGGTGGCCATGCCGTCGCGGATGAAAGAGCGGTTGTAGTTGCGCGGGCCGGGCTGCATCGCCGGGCCGGTCTGGTTGATCAGCATGTAGGCGGCCTGCGCACGCAGCATGTCGACCAGTGAGGGATCGGGCAGGCGCAGGCCGACCTGGCCCAGCCGTGCCTGCCAGTCCGCGGAGGCCTGCGCGGCCAGGGAATCGAACGCCGCATTGGATTCGCGGGGCAGCGTGGCTAGATCGAGCGCGGGCGCTTCGGGCAGTGCGCCCTTGGTATCGGCGGCGGTAGTACCCAGCGGGAACGCGACCACGATGGCATCGCTGGCCCCCGGTGCCAGTGATACGCGGTAGTTCAACGCAGCCGAGGCAAGACCCTCGTCGTCGCGCGCCTGTTGCGTGGAGGGCAGCTGGCCGGCAGCGAGGGTCGCGGTGATTTCCGTTGCGCCATCCTTGCCGAACGGCGCCGCGCCGGACGCAGCCACCGGCGTGAGCGACTGCAGCAGCGTGCGTCCATTGACGCGCACGGCCTGTCCATCGATCGCCACATCGCGGATCGGTGACAGCCCGCCGTTCTGCCACGGCGGATTCATCTGCATCGGGCGCACGACCAGGCTGAGCGTGCCTTCGATCCTGGCGCTGCCCGTGTTGTGCAGGCGATGCCGCAAGAACGTTACCGGCTGGCCGTCGCGCTCGATGGCGAATACCTCGCTGCGCACCTCCAGGCCGGGCTGCGGTGACCACGTAGCGGAGGGCATCGGTTTCCAGCCATCCCGCAACGCGTGCTGTATCGGCTGTCCTGCCGCGCCAGCGGCACGCCCGTCAGCGCCACGCCAGATCGGCTGCACCAGCGGCGCGCCCTTGAAGGCTTCCAGATTGCCGTATTCGTCGAAGATCGATTTCTGTCGTCCTGCGTGCACACCGACGGCGGTCCAGTAGGTCTGCTGCATCTGCAGCGATGCCGGGAACAACGCGCGCTGAGCGCCGCTGGCGGTGATCTGGTATCGCTTCATCGGCGTCATTACCGCCTTTGGCCCGAGCAGGCGCAGTCGCGCGACCTGCGGTGCGGGGCCGTCCACGCTCAGCCGGAACGCACGCAGGGGTTGTGCCGTGTCAGCAGCCAGCCAGCTTTGCCGATGATTGGCCGCCTGTGCATCGTGTGCGACGTCCTGCCAGCGGCCCTGTGCATCCTGCGCCTGCAGTCGCGCAGCGCCGCGCGCGCCATCGGCCCAGTCGACCACCAGGCCAGCCGTGGATTGAGCCTGCGGCAGCGTGATCTCGAGCGCATGGGATCCACCTTTTCCGGCCGGAACCGCAACGGTGCCGCCGCCTTGCCAGAGCGCGGCTGCCTGTGTTGCATCGACATCGGCGATGCGTGCGCTGAGCGTGCTGTCCAGCGGCTCCAGCTCGAAGATCGACACGCCCCAGTCGGAGGTGCGCTGCGGACTGGCCAGTCGTAGATAGCGCGCCTGCCGCGGCGCGAAGTACAGCGTTTCCACATCGCCCAGTGAATCGGCCATCGTGTACGCGGTCTGCCACTGCATGCCATCCATTGAGGTCTGCAGTGAATAGCCTTCCGGGTTGGAGACATCCCAGGTGAGGCGGGCGCCCGCCAACTGGGTGGGCGCGCCCAGGTCGATCTGGAACCAGTGGCCGGGGCTGAAGGCGCCGCCGGTGACGGTCTTGGGATCGCCGTCGATCAGGTGGCCGATCGCCATCGCCGGCACCTGCTGCGAGGAACTGCTGGCCTGCCATTGGCTGCGCGGGGGGAGGGTCTGTGCCTGCGCGCTGTAGGCCAGCGCGGCCAACAGCAGGGCAGCGACAGGGCACAACGGGAAAAGCGGGGTGGAGACCTTGGAGCGTTCGGCGCGCAACGTCATTACGGACAGCCTCGCAGGTTCGACCGGAATCGGGCGAGCGCTACGCTAGCAAGGTATGTAATCGGTTACATGACGCGCTGCAATAGGTTGCGGATGATCCCCGGTCGCCTCCTTCGTGGGCTTGAGTCACGATTCATCGATGGGACTGACGCATGTGGCTCTGGACGCCTGCAGGCTAGGTCATACGCTGATTGATAGCGACCTCAGGTCTGAAATGGATTGATGGTGGAATTCAGCTTCACGCTGATGTATCGGGTGCCCGATACCGGAGAAGATCTCAGTGCATTTGAGCGATGTCTTGCAGAGTCGGGATGTGACGATGCATTGCTGGGCAGCGGTTTGCCGGGCATCTTGGCGTTGCGATTCTGGCGAGAGGGAACGGCCGCAAACGATGTCGCGCGTGACACATGCGCGCAGGTCCAGAAGGCGCTCCCGGAAGCCGAGTTGATAGCGGTGCATTCTGATGTCAGCGATGCTGCCAGCGTCTCTACCTGCAGTTTCGCCAGAGCTGAGCCTGCTTGACTTCCACTGAACACGTTTCAGAAGCAGCCGAGCATGGCTCGGCTCTACAGGGCCTTGGGATACATGACGCCCCGTCACGCCGGTTACAACTCCACCGTCTCCCACCAGCGCGTACCCGCCTGCGGCGCCTGCATGTCCAGCGCTTCGCCCATCATCGGCGTGGCCACCGGCACGTTCTTCGCGGCCGCCAATGCGGTGATGCGCTCGAACGGCTGCTGCCATGCGTGCAGGGCCAGATCAAAGGTGCCGTTGTGGATCGGCAGCAGCCACTTGCCGCGCAGGTCCAAGTGCGCCTGCAGCGTCTGTTCCGGCTGCATGTGCACGAACGCCCAGCGCGGATCATAGGCGCCGGTCTCGATCATGGTCAGGTCGAACGGACCGTACTTCTCGCCGATGGCCTTGAAGCCGTCGAAGTAGCCGGTGTCGCCGCTGAAGAAAATGCGGAAGTCACCGTCCTGGATCACCCATGACGCCCACAGGCTGCGGTCGCTGTCACCCAGCCCGCGGCCGGAGAAGTGCTGGCCCGGGGCCGCGGTCAGGCGCAGGCCGTTGGCTTCGGTGGATTGCCACCAGTCCAGCTGCTCGACCTTGCGCGCATCCACCCCCCACGCGATCAGCTGGTCGCCGACGCCGAGCGGTGCAATGAAGCGCGCGGTCTTGCCGGCCAGCTGCATCACGGCGGCATGGTCCAGGTGGTCGTAGTGGTTGTGCGAGAGGATCACGCCAGCGATCGGCGGCAGCTCTTCGATGCTGATCGGCGGTGCGTGGAAGCGGGCCGGGCCCATCCACTGCACCGGCGAGGCGCGCTCGGAGAAGACCGGGTCGGTCAGCCAGTACTGGCCGCGCAGCTTCAGCAGGATCGTGGAGTGCCCAAGCCGGAACAGGCTGCGGTCCGGCGCGGCGTCCAGCGTGGCGCGGTCCAGCGGCTGCACCGGAATGGGGTGGGCCGGGACGGTGCCCTTGGGCTTGTTGAACAGGAACGTCCACCAGATCTCCGCACCGTCGCGCAGGCCCATCGCCGGACGGGGCAGGGCATTGCGGAACTTGCCATCACGGTACTGCGGCGAATCGGGGAAGTCGGGGAGGGACCAGGACTTGCAGAAGGTGTAGGCGGTCACAGCGAGGATTCCAAGCAGGAGGACAAGGAGCAGGCGCTTCATGGGTGACGTCCGCTGGGTACACTGAACAGTGTAGTTTCGTGTTTTTCAAAAGTACACTGTCCGGTGTAAAATGTGCGCATCCGTTCAGTTATCCGGTTTCTGCCATGCCCCGTGCCCCGCAACGCCTGACCGACCGCAAACGCGAGGCTATCGTGCGCGCGGCGGTGGAGGAGTTCCGTGCATCGGGCTACGAGGCGACCAGCATGGACCGCATCGCCGAGGTGGCCGGGGTCTCCAAGCGCACCGTCTACAACCACTTCCCGAGCAAGGAAGCGCTGTTCTCGATGATCCTGGAGGAGCTGTGGGAACGCAGCGTGGCCAGCGACGCACTGCCGTATCGCGCGGACCAGCCGTTGCAGGCGCAGCTGCTGCAGTTGCTGGGCCAGAAGCTGGAACTTCTCAGCGATGCCAACTTCATCGACCTGGCACGGGTGGCGATGGCCGAGGTCATCCACTCACCGGAGCGGGCGCAGGCCATCGTCTGCCGCATGGGCGAGAAGGAAAGTGGCGAGAGTGCCTGGATCCGCGCAGCAATTGCCGATGGCCGCCTGCGCGAGGTGGATCCGGACTTTGCCGGCCACCAGTTGCACGGCCTGGTGAAGAGCTTTGCGTTCTGGCCGCAGGTCACGATGGGGCAGCCACCGCTGACCGCGCAGGAACGTGCGCGCGTGGCCGAATCGGCGGTTGCGATGTTCCTGGGCTTCTACGCGGTCTAGCTGGCGGCGAAGCGACGGAACTCGTCGGCCGGCAGCGCCGCCGAGTACAGATAGCCCTGGCCGACATCCACGCCCAGGGCTCGCAGCTTCTGCTCCTGCGCCAGGGTTTCGGTACCTTCGGCCACCACGATCGCGCCGCAGCGGTGCGCGACCTCGACGATGAAGCGCACGATCGACTGTGACTTGGCGTCGGACAGCGTGGCGATCAGTGCCTGCTCGATCTTGACCTCGGCGATGGCCAGCTGCGAAAGCAGGATCAGGGTTGAATAGCCGGCGCCGAAATCATCCAGCGACAGGGTGACCCCGGCTGCCAGCAGCTGCGTGATGTTGGCATCGACCACGTCGCGCTCGACGATTTCGGTCCATTCGACGATCTCCAGGCGCAGCATCGCACCGGGGATGTCACGCAGTTGTAGCAGCTCCTGCAGGCGCAGGCCGAAGTCGGGCAGGCGCAGGGATTCGGCTGACACATTGACTGCGATGGTCAGCGCCGCGCCGTCCTGCCGGCAGTGCTGCAGGAAGTGCACCGCCGACTGCAGTGTGGCCCATTCCAGGTCTGCCAGCCGGCCCTGCCGGCGCAGCAGCGAGATCACCCGCATCGGTGCAATCGGCCGGCCTTCGCCATCGCGCATGCGCAGCAGCGCTTCGGCGCCGACCAACTGGCGGTCCTGCAGGCGATGCTTGGGCTGGTAGCACAGCGGTGCATCGCCCTGCTGCAGCCAGCGTTCGAGAGCGACTTCGATCAGGGCGTCGATCTCGCTGTCGCGCTGGATCGGGTCGTCGAAGAACACGACGCCCGATTCGATCGCACTCATCGTCAGGGTGATCGCCCGGAACGGCAGGTGACCGTCGTGTGTATCGGTGGGGGGCTTGAGTTCGACTACCGCGCAACGGAACAACGGGCGGAAACCCGGCCAATCGCGGCCCACCCGTTCGGCCAGGTTGCTGGCCAGCTCGGTGATCTGCGGTTGCGTACGTAGTTCGGACAAGGACAGGTCGCGCACCAGGATCGCCAGCGCGGCATCGCCGAACTGGTAGATCTCCAGTTGCCCGGTCGGCAGCGATGGCAGCAGCCGATGTACTTCTTCGGTGCTGTCGCGCTGCCACAGGCCGCTTTCCTGCAGCGGACCGTAGCGCAGGCGCAGATCGCGCAGGTTGCCCATCTCGGCCACGATCAGGCAGGCCTTGCCGAGGCCGTCGTTGTCTCGCCAGTACTGCTGCAGACGTTCGCCCAGCGCACGCATGTTGGGCAGGCCGCTGATCGGATCGATGCGCAGCCAGGCGTGTTCGCGCTGACGCTGTGCATCGATCTGCGCATCGTTGTAGACCAGTGCGAACACCGCGCCCAGCATCAGCAGTGACAGCGGCAGTGCCAGCAGGCGCTGGATTGCCAACTCCTCCACGGGTAGCTGATTGGCGCCGATGATTGCGACGCCCAGTGCCAGGCCCAACGCAGTGACGACGATACGCACGCCCCAGGCCTGCAGGATCATGCGCAGCGAGAGTTCATTGAGCATGCGCGGGTGCAGGCGCCTGCGCAGCCAGACGCCTGCCAGCATCTGCAGCGTGGCCTCGAGGCCGGCCGGCAGAAAATACTGGGTGCCGGCGAACTGGTAGCGGGCCAGCAGGCTGGCACCCAGGCAGGCCAGGCCGCCGCGCCAGCCGCCGAGCAGTCCGCTGACCAGCAGGATGTCGAAGCCGAGGTGCAGCTTGACCACGCCCTGGGTGTAGCGGGCTACGAACCAGGCGTTGAACAGGTAGATCAGGCCCAGCGCCACGCCCACGTACAGGCGGCGGCCTTCAATGGCATGGCCAGCGCGACGGGTGGCGATCAGCAGCACGCCGATCATGCCGATCACCGCCGTGGCCTGCAGCAGGTACAGCGGCAGGCTGGGCAGGCCGCTGTCCAGGACCTGGGCCGAGACCCGTGAAAGCGCATCCATAGCAGGTTCCCGCCTGTGACCGACGGCCAGTGAGGAGCAGGGTAAACCACAGGCGCCCGAGCGGCCACCAAGGGCCCCGGGCCGAGGCCTCTGCAGTCAGTAGCGCGGGTCGGCGATGGCCGGCAGCACCAGTTCGCGCACGAAGCCGGACGGTGACAACTGCAGCAACGCGCGCACCATCGCAACGACGTCATGCACGGGCACTAATTCGCCGTCGCCGCGCGCTGCGGCCTCTGCAACCGGCACCGACAGTGCATCGTCGGTGTTGAGGTAGCCCAGCTGCAGGCTGGTCACCGCCAGACGGCGATCGCGGAAGCCCTCGCGCAGTGCATCGGCGATGCCGTTGAGTGCGAACTTGGACGCGCCGAACGCCACTTCCGGGCGGCCACTGCGCGGCAGTGCCGAGGTTGATCCGGTCAGCACCAGCTGTGGGCGTGGTGCGCCGAGCACTCGCGGCAGCAGGCGCTGCAGCAGCACCAAGGTGGCGGTGATGTTGACGTCGACCAGTTGGGTGAGCGCGGCATCGCTCTCGTCGAGGAAGGCGTACTCGTCGCTGAAGGCGGTCTCTTCCCAGATGCCCAGGTTGTGGATCAGCACATCCAGATCGGCCGGTGCCTGCGCTGCGATGTGATTGGCAGCCAGGGTGGGTTGGGACAGATCGGCTTCGATCCACTGCAGGGTGACGCCCTCGGGGCATTCAAGATCGCGCGGACGGCTGCGCGAAACGCCGATGACGGTGTCGCCCGCACTGCACAGGCCTTCCACGAACGCCCGACCGAGGCCCCTGCTGGCGCCGATGACCATCAATTTCATGTAGCTTCCTTCCATTGCGCGCTCTGCTGGGCGGTGTGCTTCGGGATCGGCGAGAATCCGTAGGGTCCCCAGCAACAGGAGCATCCCGACATGGGAGCACCCGATCCCTTCACTGATGGCCTGCCGCTGCCGCGGGCGTGGCAGGAAGCGTTGGCCGATGCGCACATCGAGCGGCAGTCGATCGGCGTGTCTCGTGCGGATGTCGCGCGGGTGCATCGTCCCGGGCAGGCTGACGCCTTCCTGAAGTCGGAAGTGATCGACGCCTTCAGTGAGCTGGGCGATGAGATCGCGCGCCTGCGCTGGCTGCAGGAACAGGGACAACCGGCGCCAACGGTAATTGCCACCGCCGAAGAAGCGGGCCGGCGCTGGTTGCTGATGAGCGCGCTGCCCGGCCGCGACCTGGCTTCGTCGCCGGAACTCGCGCCGCAGCAGTTGGTGGAACTGCTGGCCGACGCGCTGCGCGGGCTGCATGCGTTGCCGGTGGCAGCCTGCCCGTTCGACCAGCGGCTGGCCTCGCGCCTGGAGGCCGCGCAGGCCCGCGTCGAAGCGAGCCTGGTGGATGCCGATGATTTCGATGATGAGCGCCTGGGCCAGAGTCCACAGCAGGTCTTCGCTGAACTGTGCAGCACCCGTCCCGATCATGAAGATCTGGTGATCTGCCATGGCGATGCCTGCCTTCCGAATCTGATGGTGGCCGAGGGGCGTTTCAGCGGGTTCATCGACTGTGGGCGGCTGGGCGTGGCGGACCGCTACCAGGACCTGGCGCTGGCCGCGCGCAGCCTGGTCCACAACTTCGGCGACACGCGTTGGGTGGCGCCGTTGTTCCAGCGCTACGGCGCGTTGGCCGACGAGCGTCGGCTGGCGTTCTACCGGTTGCTCGACGAGTTCTTTTGAGCCCGCGCATGGCTGGCGATGGCCGCGCAGATCAGGCCACCGACCACGCTCAAGTGTTCCAGCGCGAAGAACAGGGCCAGCTGCTGTTCCGCGCCATGCTTGGTCCAGAAGGTATGCACGACGGCGATGGTCAGCAGCATGAACACTGCCAGCGCGCCGCTGCCCAGCCAGAGCAGGCGATCTAGCAGCAGGCACAGTACGCCGCCCAGCAGCACCACCGCGCTGGCGAGGTTGAACAGCACAGGCGGCTGCAGCCCGGCGGCCTGCATTTCGGCCACGCTGTTGTCCCACGCCAGCAGCTTGGCCAGGCCCGAGGACAGGAACACCACGGCCAGCAGCAGCCGGGCGAGGAACCACAGCACGCGGCTGTCGAGCAGGGTGGTGATCATCCGTGGCATGCAGGAACTCCGGGTTGGGCATGGAACAGGTCGCGCAGCATCGGGCCTCAACCGCAGTTGAGGTCAAGGCCGGCTGAACGGAGTCCGATGGTGGCCAGGTCGACATCTACAAAATGGACGAACGTTCGTTCATGATTGTGGCATGAGCCGAATCGACCGCAACGAGCAGCGCGTGACCCTGATCCTGCAGGCGGCCCTGCGGTGCTTCCTCGCCAAGGGATTCCACCAGACCAGCATGCGTGACATCGCGCAGGCGGCTGGCGTCAGCCTGGGCAACCTCTACAACCACTTCCCGGGCAAGGAAGCGATCATCCTTGCAGTGGCAGTGGCCGAGAGCGAAGAACTGGCACCGTTGCTGCGTCGACTGGCCGCGTCCGAAGGCGAGCGCGCACAGGTACTGGGTTTCCTTCAGGACTTCCACGCACTGTGCCGCCAGCCGGAATGGGCGACGCTTGCCGTCGAAGTGCTGGCCGAGAGCGCACGCAATCCGGCCGTGGCCGAGGCATTTGCGGCCAATCGCAGGCAATTGCAGGCGACCCTGGCCGAAGCCCTGCAGCAGGTGGCACGGCGCGAACGTCGGCGTCCCGTGCTGGCCCCGGCATTGCAGGCGCAGGTGCTGCTGGATGCCATTGAAAGCGATGCGCTGCGTCGGGGGCTGGGCGAAGCCGATGGCATCGATGAGGCCTCGCTGGATCTTGGCCTGCTCGCGCTGCTGCTCGGGGCACGCGCATGAGTGCCGTTGACCGGCGATTGCACGGCCTTGATCTGGCGCGCTACCTGGCCCTGGCCGGCATGGTGCTGGTCAACTTCCGCCTGGCGATGGCCGTGCCGGCAGAGGGTGAGAGTTGGTTGGCAGGGTTCTTCCATCTGCTGGAAGGCAAAGCCTCGGCGACGTTCGTCACTCTGGCCGGTCTTGGCCTGGTGCTGGCCACGCAGCGGCAGGGGTGGTGGCCGGCCAGCGTGCAGACCTGGAGGCGCGCGCTGTTCCTGATGGTGCTGGGCCTGCTCAACCTGACTCTGTTCCCGGCCGATATCCTGCACTACTACGCGGTGTATTTCGCGTTGGCGGTGGTGTGGCTGCGTGCGTCGCCGCGGGTGTTGCTGGCCAGCATCGTGGGCCTGGCGGCGTGTTCGTTCTGGGCGTTGCTGCGCTGGGACTACAGCCAGGGATGGAACTGGCAGACGCTGGAATACGCCGACCTGTGGCAATGGCCGGGCGCGGCCCGCAACCTGTTGTTCAACGGCTTCCATCCGCTGCTGCCGTGGCTGTGCTTCTTCCTGCTGGGGATGCTGCTGGCACGCCTTCAGCTGTCGCAACCGCGGGTGCAGCGAGCATTGCTGGTGCTGGGGCTGCTGCTGATCGCGGCCGGCCATGGCGTGCAGCAGCTTGCGCAGGGAACGCCTTGGCAGGTGTGGCTGGGAACGCAGCCGATGCCGCCGGGACCGGCTTATGTGCTCACGGGTGCGGGTGCGGCCTGCAGTGTCATTGCCGCCTGCCTGTGGCTGACGCGTGTGCAACCCGGGGACTGGCTGGAGCCGTTCATCGCGGCCGGACGCATGACCCTGACCCTGTACGTGGGCCACATCCTGCTGGGCATGGGCACGCTGGAAAGCCTGGGCCTGCTCGATGGCAGCGCGTCGCTCGCATCGGTGCTGCTGTGGGCGATGCTGTTCCTGATGCTGGCGACCGGCGCGGCCTGGCTGTGGTCGTGGCAGTTCGCACGCGGCCCCCTGGAGATGGTAATGCGACGCATCGCAGGCTAGTTCTCTGGTCGCGGCGAGCTGATGTTGTGACGGACATGTCTGTGTCGCGGCGAATGCATCTGCGATAGTGGCAGCAGGCAATACTTTCCGCTTGCATCCATGTCATTCGCTTCGGCGCAGCATCTCGGCGAAGTCCTGCAACAATCCTATGGCATCACTGCCACCGCCGTGGTGCCACGCCCGGTGGGTGCCGACGCCAATGCCAGCGTGTATCGCGTCGATGCGCGGCACGGGCAGTGGTGGTTGAAATGCCGCACCTACCAGGTCGCCCCAGCGGTGTGGGACAGCCTGCATTGGCTGCGCGGCACGCTGGGTATCGATGAGATCGTTGCGCCGTGGCCAGCATTGACCGGCGGCGCATCGGTACAGCGGTGGGGGCTGCAGTTCACCCTGTTCCCTTATGTGGAAGGGCAGTCCGGATTCGAGGCGGCGTTGAGCCGCACGCAGTGGAAGCGGTTGGGCGAGGTACTGCGGCGCCTGCACGGCGCGCAACTGCCAGCGCAACTGCAGCAGGCGCTGCCGATCGTACGGCTGGAAACCGCGGCGCTGGAGACGGTCGGTCAATGGCTGGCCGGCGAAGGCCTGGCGGCCGCGAAGGACGGGCTGGGCCGCGCATTTGTTTCGGTATGGGACCAGCAGCATGCGCGCATCGCGGCGCTGCATGCGCAGGCACGGGAGCTGCTCGTGGCATTGCAGGACGTACCGGTAGATCTGCATCTGTGTCACACCGACCTGCATGCCGGCAACCTGCTGATGGGCAATGACGGGGGCCTGCACCTGATCGATTGGGACGGCCTTTCGCTGGCCCCGCGCGAGCGCGACCTGATGTTCATTGGTGCGGCGGTTGGTGGGCGCTGGGGGCGCGAGAATCCGCTGGGCTTCGAGGAGGGCTACGGCAGCGACCGCGGCGATCCGCGCTGGATCGCCTGGTACCGGCATTGGCGCATCCTGCAGGACCTGATCGAGTTCCAGCAGGTGCTGTTGGGCAGCGATGGCGAGGAGCGTTCGCCGCAGTTGCGCCGGCAGTCGTTGCACTATCTGGGCGAGCAGTTCGCGCCGGGCAATGTGTTCGATGCGGCGGAGCGGGTGTATCGCGCACTGGATCAGGTTCTGGGCCGCTGCCAGGATCGCCCCGGGTAGAGTCGACTGTTGGTCGACTGCTCTTCGATTGGAACAGGCGAAGCCCGCGCTGCGCGCGAGAGTCGACTAACAGTCGACTCTACCCAGGGCCTTTCCATGCACGGTCCATTGGCTTGTCCATGCAGGTGGTTCTTATTCGGCGGGCTTGGCCGCTGCAGAGGCCGCCGCGCTTGCAGCGCGGCGTGACAGCACGGCTTCGCGGTGGGCGATGTAGGCGTTCGCGGCAAGGATGATGCCGGCACCGATGATCGTCCAGCGGTCCACCGTTTCGTTGAACAGCAGCCAGCCGAACAGCGTTACCAGTGGCAGCTGCAGGAAGCTGATCGGGGTCAGGGCGGAGACTTCGCCCAGCCGTAGCGCGCGGGTCCACAACAGCTGGCCGACGGTGCCGAGCACGCCGGTGGCCAGCAGCCACAGCCACGCCATGCCGGAGGGCCAGACCCAGACGAACAGTGCCGGGACCAGCGACAGCGGCACCCAGAACACGTAGGTGTAGAGCACCACGGTGTCAGCGCTGTCGACACGGGTCAGCTGCTTGATCTGGATCGCCACCAATGAGCTGAGCACGGCGGCTGCCACCGCTACCAGGCTGCCCGCGGTGAAGCCGGCGGTACCGGGGCGCACGATCACCAGCACACCGATGAATCCAACCACCACCGCAGCCCAGCGGCGTACACGCACGGTCTCGCCCAGCCACAGCACGGCGGCGATGGTGACGAACAACGGCGTGGAGTACGAGAGGGAAACCGCCTGCGCCAGTGGCAGATGGCCCAGTGCCCAGAATGCGCACAGCATCGAACCCAGGCCAATCGCACTGCGCACGAAATAACGCGGCAGCTGCTGCGTTTTCAGTGGCGCGTGGCCGGGGCGCAGCAGCATCGGCAGCAACGCGAGCAGGCCGAAGGCATTGCGGAAGAACGCCACTTCCTGGGTCGGCACGTAGCGCGTGGCATAGCGGATGGCCACCGCCATCAGGCCAAATGCCATGGTGCTGCCGAGCATCAGCAGCGCCGCCCGCATCGGGGTGGCGCTGGGGGAGAGGGCGGGGCTGTTCACCACTGTGCGCCGAGCAGGCGGGGCTCCGGTTCGATCGGTACGCCGAACTTCTCCAGCACCGATGCGGAAATACGTCGCGCCAGCGCCAGCAGCTCAGCACCGGTGGCGTTGCCGTAATTGACCAGCACCAGCGCGTGGCTCGGCGCAACGCCGGCATCGCCTTCGCGGAAGCCCTTCCAGCCGCAGGACTCGATCATCCAGGCCGCAGAGACCTTGCGCTTGTCGTCCTGTTCGGCCGGGAACACCGGCAGCTCGGGGAAGTGCTGCAGCAGTACGTCCACCTGTTCCAGTGGCAGCACCGGGTTCTTGAAGAAGCTGCCGGCGTTGCCCAGCACATCCGGATCGGGCAGCTTGCGGCGGCGGATCGCGATCACCGCATTGGCCACGTCCACGGCACTGGGTAGCTCCACGCCCTGTGCCTGCAGTTCCTCACGGATGCCGGCGTAGTCCATGCGCAGGTCGTGCAGCAGCGGCAGCCTGAGCTCGATGGCGGTGATCAGGTAGCGATCGGGTTGCTGCTTGAACACGCTGTCGCGGTAGGCGAAGCCACACTGTTCGTTGTCCAGCCGCACCCAGGCCTGCTCCTGGCAGTCCCAGGCTTCAACGGCCTGGATGAACTCGCCGACCTGCGCGCCATAGGCACCGATGTTCTGGATCGGCGCGGCACCGGCCGTGCCGGGAATCAACGCCAGGTTCTCCAGGCCGGACAGGCCTTCCTGCAGCGACCACATCACCAGGCCATGCCAGGACACGCCAGCGCCGGCGCGGATCACCGCATGGTCGGCGCGGTGCTCCAGGAAGCTGATGTCCCGGTTGCCGAACACCAGCACGGTGCCAGGCAGGTCTTCGGCGATCAGTACGTTGCTGCCGCTGCCCAGCACCAGCAGCGGGCCGCTGGCCACCTCGGGCAGCGCCAGCACGTCCGGCAGCAGTGCGGCATCGTGCAGTTCCAGCAGCTGCGCGGCGCTGGCCTGCACGTGGAAGGTGTTCAGCGCCTGCAGCGGCGCATTGCGGGTGAGCGTCCAGCGCAGCGGGGCGTTGCCGTCGACGGTATCCATGGGCGCGCTCACAGTGGGGCCACCGCGCCGCGGCTCGGCGCTTCGCGGCGGCGACGGATCGCCTCCACGCATTCAGAGACCAACGCCGGGCCACGGAAGATCAAGCCGCTGTAGCACTGCACCAGCGCCGCGCCTGCGGCCATCTTGGCCACCGCATCGGCACCGGACAGGATGCCGCCGACGCCGACCAGCGGGACCGATTCGGGCAGGCGCGAACGCAGGCGGCGCAGTACCAGCGTGGACTGCTCCAGCACCGGCGCGCCGGACAGGCCGCCGGCTTCGTTGGCCAGCGGATCGCCGGCCACCTTGCTGTGGTCGATGGTGGTATTGGTGGCGATCACGCCGTCCACCTGCAGTTCGCCCAGTACGCGGGCGGCGGCATCGATGTCGCGCTCGCTCAGGTCCGGTGCCACCTTCACCAGCATCGGGACGCGGCGGCCATGCTGCGCGGCCAGTGCTTCCTGGCGGTCGCGCAACTGGCTGACCAGCTGGCGCAGCGCGGTCTCTTCCTGCAATTCACGCAGGCCGGCGGTGTTGGGCGAGGAGATGTTGACGGTGACGTAGTCCGCCAGCGGATAGACCTTGTCCAGGCAGGCGATGTAATCGTCCACGGCCTGTTCGTTGGGCGTGTCCTTGTTCTTGCCGATGTTGATGCCGAGCAGGCCGCGGCGGTTGCGCGCGCGCTCGACATTGCGCACCAGCGCGTCCACGCCCGCATTGTTGAAGCCCATGCGGTTGATGATCGCGTTGTGCGCCGGCAGCCGGAACAGGCGCGGCAGCGGATTGCCGGCCTGCGGGCGCGGGGTGATGGTGCCGATCTCGACGAAGCCGAAACCCAGCGCGAACAATGCATCGATGTGCTCGCCATTCTTGTCCAGGCCAGCGGCCAGGCCGACCGGATTGGGGAAGGTCAGCCCGAACACGGTGCTCGGCATCGGCGCGATGCGTCCGGCCAGCAGCGGCGTGGTGCCGGTGCGATAGGCCAGGTCCAGTGCGGACAGGCCGAAGCCGTGGGCGCGCTCGGCGTCGAGCGAGAACAGGAAGGGGCGGGCAAGCGAATACATGCGTCGGTTCAGTCCAGCGTGCCGAGGAAGGCTCGGGTTCGATATTCAAAAGCAACCTGGCCGTCGACCGCGTGGGCGGCGAACAGGTCCTGCAGGGCGGCGATCATCGGCGCATGGCGCGGATGACCGGCTTGGGGTGCGTAGGAGGAGGACAGCAGGCGCCCGCGCAGGGCGTCGAAATCCAGATGTTGCACGTTCGGCAGCTCCACCATGCCGCGCAGGCCGGGGCCGAACCAGGCCTGCATGGTGGCGTCGTCCTGGTAGCGCTCGGCAACGGCGGTGTAGTCGGTGCCGTAGTCCAGCAGCAGCTGCTCGTAGCCGATCAGGAACGGGCTGGCATCGAGCAGGCGCGAGTTCCAGTAGATCAGTGCCAGGCCACCCGGACGCAGGATGCGCTGCCACTCGGCGCGCACCGCCACGGTGTCGAACCAGTGGAAGGCCTGCGCGACGCTGACCAGATCGATGCTGGCTTCGTCCAGTGTGGTGGCCTCGGCGCGGCCATCCACCGCACGGAACTGCGGGTACTGCGGTGCCAGCCATTCCTCGGCCGCGCCCCGCATGGCGGCGTTGGGTTCAACCGCGACTACTGGATGGCCGCTGGCCAGGAACAGGCGACTGGAAATACCGGTGCCGGCGCCGATGTCGGCGACCACGGCCTCGTGGCTGACGCCCATCGGGCCATGCAGCCACTCCAACAGTGCGGGCGGGTAACCGGGCCGGTAGCGGACGTAGTCGGCAACGCGGCTGCTGAAGCGTTCAGTGCTGTCGGAAGTGGTCATGATGATCAGTTCGACATCGCGGCGAGCCAGGCCAGGCCGCCGAAGAACAGGATGAAGACCAGGATGGCGGCGATCACGGCGCCGACCATCACCCAGCCCAGCACCAGGCCGGTGACGGCGAGGCCATCGCCTTCCAGTTCATGCGGGCGGCGGCGGATCTCGGCGCGGGCCATGTGGCCGGTGATGATGGCCACGATGCTGGCCACGAAGGGCAGGACGGTCCAGCTGGCGATGCCCATGACCAGGCTGACCACGGCCAGGGCGCTTGTCTGTCGGGGTGCCACGCTCATCGGGGTCCTCCTTGGCAGTGTGCACATGATAGTGCCTCTGCCCGGGCAATCCCATGGGCAGTGCCCTGTAGAGCCAAGCCCATGCTCGGTTGCCCCCTTGGGCTGATGCGGGATCGACCGCGTCTTGCGTGCAAGCCGAGCATGGGCTCGTCTCTACAGATTCAGCCCATCAACACCTGGCCGCCATCCACGTTGAGCACATGGCCGGTGACCCAGCGCGCCAGCGGCGAGCACAGGAACAGGGCGGCGTCGGCGATCTCACGCGGGTGGCCGAAGCGGCCGAACGGGATCTTCGCCAAGGTGCCGTGGTACAGGGCGGGGTCTTCGGTGCGGCGGCGGTCCCACAGGCCGTCATCGAACTCGATCGAGCCCGGTGCGATGGCATTGACCCGGATCCGGTCCTTGGCCAGCGCCAGCGCCTGTGACGTGGTGTAGTGCGAAAGCGCGGCTTTGGCCGCGGCGTACGGCGCGCCACCGGGGCGCGGCTGCTGCGCGGCAATCGACGACAGATTGAGGATGCAGGCGTCGCTGGAGGCACGCAGCCATGGCAGTGCCAAGCGCGAGGCACGCACGGCCGCCATCAGGTCGATCTGCAGACTGGCGGCCCAGCCGTCCTCGTCGTCGACCATGCCGTAGCCCGTGGCATTGTTGACCAGCACATCGATACCGCCGAGGGCATCGGCGGCGGCCTGCAGCCAGGCCTGGATCTGGCCGGGATCGGCCAGATCGATAGAGAACGCGTGCAGTTCGAAGCCCTGCGCCCGTGCATCGGCACGCAGGGCATCCAGGCCGGCCTGGCCGCGGGCGCAGGCCGAGACCTGCGCACCGGCACCGGCAAAGGCCAGTGCCATTTCACGGCCAATACCCTTGCTGCCGCCGGCGATCAGCACGCGGCGGCCGGTGAAATCAATCACCGGCTTGCCACCCTGTAGAGCCGAGCCATGCTCGGCTGCATTTCCTGCGGTGTTCATGGCGCATCCTGCCGGGCATGGCCCCGCACTACAGATTGCGTTACAGGTCGAACTTGATGCCCTGGGCCAGCGGCAGCGAATCCGAATAGTTGATGGTGTTGGTCTGGCGGCGCATGTAGACCTTCCACGCATCCGAACCGGACTCGCGGCCACCGCCGGTGTCCTTCTCGCCACCGAAGGCACCGCCGATCTCCGCACCGGACGTGCCGATGTTGATGTTGGCGATGCCGCAGTCGCTGCCGGCCGCCGACAGGAACTTCTCGGCGGTCTTCAGGTTCTGGGTGAAGATCGAGGACGACAGGCCCTGCGGCACGCCGTTCTGCATGTCGATGGCTTCGTCGAGGGTGTCGTACGGCATCACGTACAGGATCGGCGCGAAGGTCTCGTGCTGGACCACGGCGTCGCTGTTCTTCAGACCGGAGACGATGGCGGGCAGTACGAAGTTACCCGGTCGATCGATGCGGGTGCCGCCGGTTTCGATGGTGCCGCCGGCGGCCTTGGCCTGGGCGATGGCATCGAGGAACTGCTGTACGGCGCCTTCGCTGTTCAGCGGGCCCATCAGGTTGGCGGCATCGGTCGGGTCGCCGATCTTGCCTTCCACCTGCTTGTAGGCCTTGACCAGGGTGGCCAGCACGTCGGGGTAGATCGAGCGGTGCACGATCAGGCGGCGGGTGGTGGTGCAGCGCTGGCCGGCGGTGCCGACGGCGCCGAACACGATGCCCGGCACGGCCAGCTTCAGGTCGGCGGTTTCGTCCAGGATGATGGCGTTGTTGCCGCCCAGCTCCAGCAGGCAGCGGCCCAGGCGGCGCGCGACCTTTTCGTTGACGGTGCGGCCAACCTGGGTCGAGCCGGTGAAGCTGATCAGCGGCACGCGACGGTCATCGACCATCTTCTCCGACAGCGCGGTGCCGGCATCGTTGATCAGGAAGAAGATGTCCGGGAACCCGGCTTCGCGCAGGGCGTCGTTGCAGATCTTCAGCGAGGCGATAGCGGTCAGCGGCGTCTTGTTGGACGGCTTCCAGATGCACACGTCGCCACAGATGGCGGCCAGGAACGAGTTCCAGCTCCACACCGCCACCGGGAAGTTGAAGGCCGAGATGATGCCGACCAGGCCCAGCGGGTGGTACTGCTCATACATGCGGTGGCCGGGGCGCTCGGAATGCATGGTGTAGCCGTACAGCATGCGGCTCTGGCCCACGGCGAAATCGGCGATGTCGATCATCTCCTGCACTTCGCCGTCGCCTTCCGGCTTGCTCTTGCCCATTTCCAGGGCGACCAGCGAACCCAGCGCATCCTTGTGCCTGCGCAGCGCTTCGCCGCACAGGCGCACGGCCTCACCGCGGCGCGGGGCAGGCGTGGTGCGCCAGACCTTGAAGGCTTCCTGCGCGCGGGCGACGACGGTCTCGTACTCGGCCTCGGTGGTCGCGCGGACCTGTGCGATCGGCTCGCCGGTGGTCGGGTTGACCGGGGTGATCAGCTCACCACTGGTCGCGCTCGACCACTCCCCGTTGCCCAGGTACGTGCCAGCGTTGATCGCGTCCAGGCCAAGGGACTTGAGCAGCTCGGAAGACATGCAGACTCCTGTGTTTCGTTACGTTGTTTGGCGCCATCGCGGGCAGGTGGGGGACGCGATGAACAGAACCGCCGATGGTAGCAGAGGGTGGTGGTTGGGCTTTGGTGCGGTGCGGGGTGGCCCCCCGGCGCCAGCGGACCGACATGAGGCGCGCAATCGCGTTCCTTTATTGACGCGAAATGACGCATGTTGATTCAAATTGACACAGTTGGGATTTTCATTTTTTTCAATGGCTTAGGTTCAACTGATGACGCCTTTCCAGGTCTGTGTCTTAACGGAATTCCTATCTTTTGGTCAAAATTTCATCCACAATTCCTCCACATTTGATTGAAACAACCTCGATGATTCCGTGCTGGCTGGGGAGTCCATGCACGTGGGCACTGGTTCCGCGCCCCCTCGAGCCGAGATATGGAGAAGTGCATTGCTACATGGATCAGTAGAAGACCTTCCCGCAGAGCGGGCCCGGGCGGGCCGCCGCCGTGTTGAAGCGCGCGCTGCCCTGGAGTTGGGGTTGCGCTTGGGCGACATGTTGTTGCTGCCGGGAATGGCAGTGCTTTCTCACTTTCTTTTGTACGGAACAGGTGCGCCGGATTCTTCCCAGCGAATCGTATTTGGTGCGGTGGTTCTCAGCGCTGTCGTTTGCTTCTCGGTCGCGCCGTTGTATCGGAACTGGCGGATGCGAGGGCTTCTCGCTGATCTCTGGCTGCTGCTGTTGGCGTGGTCTGCCACTTTTGCGCTGTTCTCGCTCTACGTCGTCCTGGTCGGGCTTGCCGATGTGGTGCCGTCGACGTGGCTGATTGGCTGGTATGCCTTTGGCCTGGGATCGATGGCGGCGCTGCGTGTGCTGCTGAGGGTGCAGTTGCATCGGCTGCGCTCGCGTGGGATGGACCGCGAACGGGTCCTGCTGGTCGGACTTCGCGCCCCGGCCCTGAAACTGCACCGCCTGCTGCGTGGCAAGCCGGAGCTGGGCAAGGAAGTCATTGGCTACTTCGCCGGTGCAGGCGATATCGCCACCCGCCGTGGCGGTGATGCGCCGCGCCGACTGGGCTTGCTGGCTGAGGTCCCGCAGTACATGGATCAGCACCGCGGAGAATTCGATCAGGTCTGGGTGTCGATGCCGATGGGGGATGCCGCCGCGGTCAGGGACATGCTCAAGCAGATCGAGCGATTTCCGGTGCCTGTGCGTCTGATCCCTGATACCACGGGCCTGGGGGCGCTCAACCCCGGTCTGCACCAAGTGGGTGATGTGCCGATGATCGGTGTGCGGCAGGGCTTGGCAGACCACCGGTTTCGCCTGTTCAAGCGGATCGAGGACATCCTCGTGGCTGGTGTCGCGGTGGTCCTGCTGGCGCCGTTGTTTGTCGTGCTCGCCATTGGCGTGAAGCTGAGTTCGCCCGGGCCAGTGCTGTTCCGCCAGAAGCGTCACGGGCTGGGTGGCAAGGAGTTCTGGATGCTCAAGTTCCGCTCCATGCGCGTGCATGCAGAGGGAGAGGGGCAGATTACCCAGGCTAGGCGCGGTGATCCGCGAGTCACCCGGTTCGGCGCCTTCCTGCGCCGCAGCAGCCTGGACGAACTGCCGCAGTTCTTCAACGTGCTGGGTGGAAACATGTCGGTGGTCGGGCCGCGCCCGCACGCGATCCAGCACAACAACCACTACGAGCGCGTGATCGAGCGCTACATGCATCGTCACTACGTCAAGCCTGGGATTACCGGCTGGGCGCAGGTGCACGGCCTGCGTGGCGAGACGCCGGAGCTGCGCTCGATGAAGAAACGCGTGCAGTACGACATCGATTACATCCGGCGCTGGAGCCCGACGCTTGACGTGCGGATCATTGTGCTGACCGCGCTGAAGGTGCTGGGGCAGAAATCGGCGTATTAGTGCAAGGTTTGCGCCGGGATGCGTCGGTAGGCTCGTGTGGATGCATCTGGGTGGCAGCAGCGCGCTGCATTTCTCGTGTATTGAAGAACTGATGGAAACCGTTGTCCGTGTTCAAGAATATTCTGGTTGTGTGTGTCGGCAACATCTGCCGTAGCCCGTCGGCGGAAGTGATGCTGCGTGAGGCTGTGAGCGGCAAGGGCATCACAGTGTCCTCGGCCGGCCTGGGGGCCCTGGTTAACCACGGTGTGGATGCTACCGCGCAAGCACTGTTGACCGAGCATGGCCTGGATGGCAGCAGCCATCGTGCGCGGCAGATCGACCGGAGCATCCTTGCAGCTTCGGATCTGGTACTGGTGATGGAGCGCAAGCATGTCCATCGCATCATCGAAATCGCGCCGGAGGCGTCGGGCAAGACCTTCCTGCTGGGCAAGTGGCAGTCCGATCGCGAGATTCCCGATCCTTATCGCCAGCAACGTGCTGCATTCGAGCACGTTTACACTCTGATGGATGAGGGGGTGAAGAGCTGGGTGCGTTACCTCTGATTGCACAAGCCCTTGGAAATTGCGCTGCGGATGAAAGGCCGGGGGCTGTCAGGCGCCCGGCCTTTCTCATTCCCCGACGTTACGCAGATTGTCATAGAAGAAGCGTTCATCGCGGTCACCCGTCATGCCGTACAGGCCATACTTGCGGCCGAGCATGGCGCCGCCATCGCGGATCAGCGGGTTCCAATTGAAGGCCGCACGGCCGCGCGTGGAGCGTGGCAGGAATCCATCGAGCGGAATACTGAAGTAGATGCCCTTGTCGAAGCTGCCTTCGCCGAAATCGCGTGCCGATACGTTGGTCTTGGTTGCATAAGCGCCCATGGTTACGCCGTTGTCGAACACGCGGGCCAGGTCCAGAGTGGCACCCTTGTCGCCGGCTAGGTACTGGCCCACCGACAGCGAGCCGATGATGCGTTCACGGGCGTCGAAGGCATAGTAGAGCGTGGCGTGGCCGGTGGTGACCCTATAGTCGCGGAGGCCCCAGTGCTGATCGTAGTCGCGCTGCTGCACCCGGTTGAGATTCGCGCCAACCGCCCAGCGCTCGCCGCTTGGGCGATACAGCAGTTCGCCGCCGACGCCGGCATACATCCACTCCAGGTAGCCTGCGTAGGCGATGCCATACAGGTCCGGTGCCAGCCGTCCGGCGATGTTGGCCTGCAGATTGGGCAGCATGATGTCGGAGGTGGTCAGGTACTGGCGGATGTCCGTCCGCACGCGTGGCAGGCGGCTTGGGGCGTTGTACTTGAACTTGTGGTAGTTGTTGGTGACATCAGCACTGACGGTGCCGGTCAGCCAGATGTTGTCGCGCAGGAACAGGCTGCCCGAGTAATTGGCTGCGATCTGGTACAGGATGAAGCCATCAGGGCCGCCAAGATTCTGCCGGTAGCCGATGTTGAAGCCGCCGCCGAATGGGTTGCGCTTGGGCGTGTACAGCGTTTCGCGCGCGAGCGCGTCGGGCGCCTGCAGTTCCGTGCTCCGCCGCAGTACGTCTTCGCTGACGGTGCCATCTAGGTATCCCGCGAACGCTTCGCGGTTGATTGACAGATCGGCGATCGGCATGCCCACGCGGGTGGTGCGCAGGGTGAACCAGTCGTAGTCATCGCCGGTCGCGTTGGCAAGAATGCGCGTCGCGCGTCCAAGGCCCTTGGCAGGATGCAGGTAGCGGGTCTGGTAACCGTCGACATAGAGTTCGTCGCCGCGGCGCGAAATGCGTTCGACACGGAACCCGGCATTGCGCTGCAGTTCGGTGCTGATTGCTGCCCAGTCGGTACTGGTGCCAGGAGCGGCGCCAGAAGCGTCGCTGCTGGCGACTGATGCGCGCTGATCGGCGGCGGTTGTCGCAGGCAACAGCCGCTGCGGTGGCGGGTCGAACGGCTTCGGCGCAGCTGGCGCGTTGCCGGGATTGCCACGCAGGGTGAGCGAGAACATCGCCGCGTCGCCGCGCTCCCAGGCTGCAGTCAGTTCGACATTGCGGTTCGGCACATAGACCAGCCCCACGTTGAATGGCGTGCGCTGGCGGAGGTTGTTGTTTCGCGGTTCACGCCGGTAGTCGTTGCCGTCGTATTCCACTTTGAGCAGCAGCTCATCCATCGGCGTCTGGTAGGTGATGCCGCCGAAGATACCGACCGGCCCCTTGAACATGTTGCTCAGGCCGAACTTTCCGGACTGCGTGATGTCGCTGTTGGCAATGGAGCGCCGGTCTTTGAAACGATCATCGATGGCGCCCAGTGGGTTCGAGAAATCGCCGCGATTGCCGATGTACCCGGTGGCAAGTCCGATCGAGGCATCGATCGGGCCGAAATTCTTGTTAGCAACCAGGTATTCGCTGGAGAAGAATCCGGTGCCGCCCAGATCGCGCACACCAAAGGCAAGCTGTGGGAGCAGGCGTGATTCCTGCCACAGGCGCAGTTTGAAGTCGATCGACTTGTCCTTGTAATGCTGATCGCCGGCAATGCTAGGCCCGTACAGCAAATTGTTGACGTTGATGTAGCGGAATGAGGCCTCCAGCCACGGGAATGGCTGAAGTGTCAGGTTGTAGCGAGCGTAGGGGGCGTTGTACGACGCAGTGAAGCTCAGGTCTCCGTCGCTTGCCATGCGCGCGGTAGGTGTCTGCAGAAGACCGATCCCACCCCATTCGTTGGCAGTGGGAGGCGGTGCCTCCTGGGCATGCAGTGCGCAGGACAGCGACAACGCAAGCGCGCTCAGTGCAAAACGGGCGGGGCGCACTGGGTGCGCGCGCAGGCAGGACTGGATCATCACGGGTTGACGGGCTGGGTGGCGATGAACGCGGCGAAATCGCTGTTGAACAGCGGGTCGATGCGCTTGATCAGGGAGGCGCGCACGGGCACGAAAACCGTACCCCCGGGCGCGACAGCCTGGGAATCTGCGCGGTTCCACAGGCCGATGCCCAACTGCTGGATTCGCCCGTCGGGCTGGATCACGTAGATGTCGTTGCGGTCGGCAAGGGGGCTGGGATGACAGTCACGCAGATAGTCACGTGCATCGCGATGCGGACCGTGTGGCAGCTCGCACTCCTGCTCCACTGCGCCCATGACAGTGACGGTGCGTGGCCGTAGCGGAAACCGCAGCCTGTCACCTGTGGCTAGCACCGGGTTGTTCGCAGGCTGGACCTGGATCAGTCGCGCGGGCCCGGATATGGGCGTCCGGCCGGTGGCCGGATGTGTCTCCAGCCAGGTCTGCAATGCCTGTGCGAGCGTCACGACCTGTGCGTCGGCAGACTCTGCCAGCTGCCCGGCGCCATACTGCAGCCCCGCGCGCAGCCGCACCTGGGCCGGCAGGGCCTGCGGGCGTTCGAGACTTGCCCCCAGCAGGTAGGCGTCGGCCTTGGGACGGGCCAGCAGCAGGCCGTCGGCCAGACGGGCGCCGGTACGCAGCTCGTACTGCCCTGCTGCTTCAACGGCACCTTCGATATGTACCTGCGCGGCTTGGACGCCAGTGGCAGCGAACAGCGCGGCAAGCACTACCAGGTTGATAAATCTGAACGTCATGGCTCAGTCCTTGGCCGGGCGATAGGGTTTGAGCTGGGTCAGCTCAGCAACACGACCGGGCGCCAGATGCTGGCGGCTCTTCCAGATGAAGCCTGTGGCCGGATCGGCCCAGTAGACATTGCGGCCACTCATGCCACCGCCTTGCAGCTGCTCGTCGAACCGCCGCAGGGTCCGGCGCGAACCCAGTATCTCCACCTGCTCCAGTTCGCCCCTGCTCAGGATCCCGGTCACGGCTACGTCGACCTGGTAGGCGGGAACCCAGTCATACCGGCGCTGCACCGCAACGGGCGTGGTCACTGTACGCAGGTCATCGAACGGCGAGGGTCCATCGATACGCGCGTGCCATTGCTGCCCGAGGCCGCTGCCACCCAGCAGCAGGCCGTGGGCGTCCATTTCGAACACCGCATGTGAACCCGCGAACCACTGCTGGCGGCCTCCATCGACGTAGCCCAGAACAGCCACTGCGGTGAGGTCGGGAGTTTCCACCTGCATCTGCGGGAAGCGGTTGCTGGCCACGCCTTCTGCGGTCGCTTGTGCCGGGCGATGGGTGATCAGCCGGAAGGTATCCAGTGTGGAGCGGCTGCCGGTGGTGCACCCGGAGAACAGCAGGGCGGCGACGGCGACCAGCAACAGCGCGCCATGGGCGCGATGGTGGCAGGCCGCATCCATGCGAGCCATGTCAGTTGTCCTTGATTTCGGTTCCGGTACGCGCCGCGTTGTACAGGATATTGGTGAAGGGCAGCAGCTGATTCACGAAGCGGTTCCAACGGCTGACGCCGGCTGCGCCGACAAATACGACGTCGCCCGGCTGCAGATGGAACTGACTGCCGGCGGCAAAAGCGGTCGGAGAGCGCGCCTCCAGCTGATAGACCATCGAGGGCTCCTGTTGCAGGTCCGTGCTGCCGCGGATGACATACACGGCATTGCCGTTTGCGGTCTGTTGAAGCAGGCCGCGAGCACGGCCGAGTGCCTGGTTCAGCGAGACATCACCGGTTCGGAAGCTGTAGGCGCCGGGCTGATTCACTTCGCCCACCACGAAGATCTCTTTGCGATCAAGGTAGGGCACGAAGATGGAGTCGCCATCCTTGAGGAGTAATTGGCGGCCGCCAAACTCGCGAGCCAGGGTTTCCAGGTTGATCGTGTAAGTGATGCCTTCCCGGCTGAGCTGGATGCCCGACAAGTCGGCCTGCTGGTTGTCCAGTCCGGATTGGCTGATAGCATCTGCCAGCGTCAGCGGCGAGGTGCCCAGAGCAATCGGCGAGGATCGCTGGGCAGCGCCTGTTACCCAGACCCGCTGGCTGCCATAGGTGAGGACGGATACGTCCACCTGGGGCGATTCCACGTACTTGGCCAAGCGGGTGCTGATTTCCTCACGGAGCTGCATCGGCGTCTTTCCCGAGGCTGTGACCTTGCCGATGTATGGGTAGAACATCGTGCCGTCACTCTGCACAAGGCGCCCTGCCAGAGCACCCTGCTGCTGGGGACCGGCTGGCACGGTCAATTCGGGGTGATCCCATACGGTGACATAGAGAATGTCGCCGGCCCCGACCGTGTACGGTGCCGGCTGGTAATCGAACAACGCAGCTGGCAGTGAATTCTGCGTCCGCGCGGCGTTTTCCTGGGCGATCAGCTTCGGCGTGATGCTGACGATTTCCAGCTGACCATCGCCGCTCTTGCGGTCGACGGCAACGTCGCTGCGGCGCAGGTGCTGTCCCGGCGCAAGCGCACAGCTGGACAGTGCCAGTGCGGTCAACGCAGCGGCAAGGAGGCGAGGGGTGATGTTATTCATGGGGATGAGAGTCTGGCAGGCATAAAAAACCCCCGCCGGGCCGCGCCCGGCGAGGGCCTGAGTGGTACGCAGTGCGCTGATCAGCCGCCGGTGCCGCCTGTACCACCGGTGCCGCCCGTACCGCCCGTACCGCCGGTGCCACCCGTACCAGGGCCGCCCGGACCCGGGCCGCCCGGATCAGTGCCGCCGCCGCCGTCATTGCTGCCGCTGGTGCTGTCGCCGCCGATGCTGTACGCAACGGCCGCGGCGGCCACGCCGATTACGGTGGTGCCCACGACAGCAGCGGTCGAGACGCCTGCAGCCTCCGCTCCGGCAACTTCCGCCGCAGTGGCCTCCGTACCGGCCGTAGCCTGCGCTTCCTGCGCGAAACTCATCATCGGGGAGGCGGACAGGGCCGCCAGTGCCACAACTGCGATCGTCTTCTTGAACATGGGAGGCCTGCTCCGTCAGGGAAAATTCCTTTCACATGTTCTTCGGATGAATCCTTGCTGTCAAGGTTTGTGATTGCTATCGCCATGATGGCCGCTGACTGGGACCGAATGGCCGCGTAGGCCGTGGCGCTCGAACGCTTGCGCGCGGCCGGACAGTGTCTTCGCCGCGGCCTTCACGAGGTCATGGGTGTGCAAGTCTGCAAGCAGTATCGGGGAGGTCACGGCGGCGGCAATGGCCAGCAGCGCGGCGCGGCCACGCACGACCAGCGTGTTGCCCAGAGTATGTCCGCCACGCAGCACCCATGCTGACGCGGCCAGGCCGAGGCTGAGTCCCATGACGATTTCGGATGGGGAGTGGGCTCGCAATGGCAGTCGAGAGTAGCCGATCGCGAGCGCTAGGCCTGCGCCCACGACGGCCCAGGCCCGCAGCTGTAGGCTGCGTCCGCTGGCCAGCAGCCAGAAGGTCACGGGATAGAGGGTGCTGGACATGGCGGCGTGCCCGGAGACGCCGGTGAAATCCAGATGCTTCAAGCCGAAACCCCAACCCATGAAGGCAATCTTGCTCGCTAGCGTGGTTGCGGCAACTACAATCATTGCCGCTGCCCAGCGCCATAGCAGGTGTCGGTGAGAAGGCGGCAGAAACAAGGCGAGTACAGCGGCAAACGGAAACAAGGCGCGGCTGTCGCCGAGTGCAGACAGGCTCTGCCAGAAGGTCATCATGCGGCGACGGCAAGTGCAGCGGGGAGATGCGCACAGATTACTGACGGTGGGCGTACTGCAGAACGCCCGGCGCTTGGTCCATTCAGCCAGACGAGGTATCCTTCTCCGCTGCCAATGGCCCCGTAGCTCAGCTGGATAGAGCGTCCCCCTCCTAAGGGGAAGGTCGCCCGTTCGAATCGGGCCGGGGTCACCATAAATCAATAGCTTACGGCGCCGATGTGGTGAAGTGTCTGGCATAATTCGCCGCACTTTGGCGTTGTTTTGGCACAGTTGGCACACCCCTCAACGGACTAAGGGATCCTTCAAAGTGCGCAACATTGCGGCCTATGTCCCCACCGAAGAAGGATTGCTTTATCACTACTGTTCGGCCGAGACGCTCCTTGCGGTACTCAAGTCGAGTTCACTTCGGCTGGGTGACGTAAGTGAGATGAACGACTCCATGGAGCGCCACTGGGGGCACGAAGCGCTGGCACAGGAGTTGGAGTGGCAGAGGAAGGAGGCGCCGGAGGAGTTCATGGACTTCATGGACGCCGCTGTATTGCGTTCCATGAACAGTTCGATCTGCTTAGCATCCTGCTTTTCGACGCAAAGCGATGTACTGAGCCAGTGGCGCGCGTATGCTGAGAACGGTGCTGGTTTCGCAATTGGCCTTGACCCGTTCGTTTTGCAGGCAATGCCAGTGACCTTGCTTGAGGTTTGCTATGACCGACAGGCCCAGGCCGAACGAATAGCGGATGGCGTGGCCTATCTCCGCGAACTGCATCAGCTGATTGGGCGGCCTGAGCCGGCTCTGGAAGAGTCGTTGACCGAAGAGCAGCTTCAAGATGACGGGAGCGGCTGGGAGCCCCTTCTGCGTGCGCAGATCGATCGCTTTTCGTTAGCTGTTCGCTTCCTCACCTATGATTTGGTGGCTTTCAAGAATCCGGCTTTTTCAGAAGAGTCAGAAGTCCGGCTGGTTCACTATGCGCTGCTGAATGAGCAGCAGGGCGTTGAGCTGGTCCCTGTAAAGAGTCCAAGCAGGTGGCCAGGCGGGCGTGAGCCCAAGCTGGATTTCAGGATGCGAGGATCGGTTCCGATCTGCTATTTGGATGTTCCGATCTCTCAGAACGCGATTAAGCAGGTCGTCATTGGTCCTAGAGCAATTGTCGAGGAGGACGCGTTGACACGTCTTCTCGCTACTCTTGGATACAAGGGTGTGGAACTTAGTCGATCTGTAGCGTCGTATCGGTAGCTTCAGAATTTTAGTTTTGACACGGCGCCTTCATCTCCTTCCGGTGTGAGGTGTGCATAGTATTTTTCGGTGGTTGCATAGTCTGCGTGGCCAGCGAGAATCTGGATCCTCCTCAATGGAACGCCCGCAATCACCATATGTGCGCAGAATGTGTGGCGAAGCCGGTGCAAATGCCCGCCAACGCCGGCCAGGTCCGAGTCTTTCTTGAACCAGTCCGAGACGGTGTCCTTGTGCACCGTGACTAGGGGATCTGGAAGGTGGCGCAACGCCCACTTCGCATAGCGGTTAAGGGGAACCTCGCGCCACTTTCCTGACTTCGTCCTTCCTTCGCCGTTCTCGTCCGGCTCGCTCTCCACCAGAAGGCGACCAGCTACAACAGAACTCTTTTCCAGGCCGATGATCTCGCCCCGTCGCAATCCGGTGTGGGCCATAAAGAGCCACAGCGGCGCCCGCCCAGGGTTTGCCCGATACAGCCGGCGCATCGCTGCCCGGTCATAGAACTTGACGGCCACGCTCCGCACGCCGCGAGGCGCCTTCACTGAGGCGAGCGGGTTCACGTCTAGCTCTTTCCATTCGACGCCGCGGTTGAACGCCGCCTTCAGCCGTCGAATCTCCTTCCCCACAGTTTCCTTTGCCGCCTTGTCGTCCAGCAACCTGGCGCGCTTGTACTGCTCCACCTCGACCGCTCGGATGCTGTCGATCGGCCGGTGGCCGAAGCGCTCGATGAAGCGCTTCACCTCGCTCCTGGCCTTCGAAATTGTGGTCGGGTGCTCTGCTTCGTACCAGTCTAGATACCACTCCAGGTAGTCACGGACCTTGGGCAGACGCGCCAGGATCCGGACACCATGAGTCAGTTCTGCTTCTTTCGCGGCACGTATTCTCTCCGCCTCACGGGCGTCAGGTTGCCCAATGGACCGGCGAAAGCGCTCGCCGCCTTCCGCCCAGTCGAGGTAGGCCTTGCTGCCGCGCCAGTAGAGTCGAACCTTTGCCATTCCTCTGCACCTTCGATCGCGGCATAGAGCGCCGCCTTTTCGTACAACTGCTTTCCCATGAAGCGGCGGGGCGTAAGCCCGTAGCACATGGCGTTCTTCCTGAACTGGCTATTGGAGACGCCGCAGTAGTGGGCGGCTTCGTCAACGGTCAGCCAATCCTTCCCTGACAGGTCGAGCCTTTCAGCGGCGCCCATTGGCGCCTCCCGCAGCCTTCCTCCTAGCCGGCGCCTGCTCGGCGAGGCTGAGGTTGAACTGCACGACGTTGTCAGGGGCGGCCGTCGGAGACATTGCCCGCGCGCTGCGCGCCGGGCGGTTGAGCCGGCGCCATGCAGCAATGGCCGCATCGGGGGCGGCATGCTTGCTGGTCGACCTGCAGGCGCACTCGACCAGGTGGCCGCCGCCGGCGGAGGCGCAGCGCTTGTCGTGGATGTGTCGCGCGCGGTGCCCGGCTGCGCAGTTCGGCAACCCTTCCGGGTGGCTGATATGTTCCTGGGTCATGGCTTGTTGCACTCCTCGATGTGGGATTCGAGCTTTTCGATCAAGAAGGTGGCTTCGGTGGCCCTGCGGCGGCGTTCGTGCGTGCTGATCGGCATGGGCCCGGCGTCGCGGATCCACTTCAGCGGCTCAAGGAGCCAGCTCGCCTCTACCGGGAGCCGGGTGCGCGGGTCGACTTTCTGGATCAGCGGCTCACAATCCGGCCCGGCCCAATCCTCGCTGTCGCCGCAGCGGACGCACACGCGCCCCCGGAATTCATGCAGCTTCTCCGGTTGGATCACGCGCGGGGTTTCGAATAGGGCGCGGACCACGAGCCCACGCTGGTGGGCGGCGTAGACGTGCCCAGCGTCGGCTTGGACCCAACAACCCGGTCCCACGTCCTTCTTGTTGCGATACTCCCAGCGCACGGGCTGCGCGGAGTAGAGCGCGGTCATCAGGGTGTCGGCCCACGCGCGGACCTGGTTTGCGGCGACGGCGCCGCCGGTGGGATCGACACGCCGCATGGCAGCGACGACCGCAGCGACAGGCGACGACGCTTTGGTGGCCTCGACAACGGTGGCCGGGGAAACGGGAAGAGCTGCGATCATGCCGTTGCCTCGTGTGCTGTGTGGATCTGCTTTCCGATCCACTGGATTACGGGAATGGCGAAGCTGTTGCCGAGCATCCGGTAGCGCGGCCCATCCGCCATCGGCTTGCCCTGAGCGTTCGGGACCAGAGTCCAGTCGTCCGGTGCCCCCTGCAGCCGTTCGCACTCACGAGGGGTAAGGCGGCGCACCTGGTTGGGAGTCAGCAACGCAGGTGCCGGGCTGTTGGCATCGAGACAAGTTGTCCGTTCCTTGAACAACTTCCCTGCGTTGTTGCTGGCCGTGTTGTGGAGTTTTGTCGTGTATGCGACTGCGGCGTGACCACCGCCATGCTGGGCACGCAATGTGCCGGGTACGTCGCCGATCGAGAATGAGGTGTCGCCCGCCGCTTTGCAGTCGAATGCGATGGCGGGCGCATGTGCACCAGCGAGCAGCGGATGGCACGGATCCCCAGGCTTGGGATTGGACACGTTGGCTTTGCTGGTCACCTGAGTGGTGTCGAAGGCCACTGGAACCAATGGTGTGCCGCGCCCAGTCCCATCCTCGCTGGCGTCGAATCCCTCAGCGCGGAGGGTGTGCGCCACAGCCGGAATGAGAAGGCCGGCGTGGGCATCTTGTTGGGTTGCGCTGCCTGCAGCCTTGGGGCTGGCACTTAGAGTCCCGGCGACTAGGCCGCCTTGGCACTCAAAGTCCGTCCCGAGTCCGCCGCCGCCTTGAGTGCGCGCGCTAAGGGTGCCGGTAACGCTTTCCCTCGTGTCGCGGCTCGGCGCAGAATCCCCGCGCAGGCCGTCGCGCTCAAGAAGTACCGGGGGTCTATCGGACCAGTTTCCAGTATCGAGGACAGCGAACACGCGACGGCGCCGCTGCGCCACTCCGAACCACTGCGCGTCAAGCACGGACCATTCGACCAGGCCGTTGTCACCCAGCGCAGCGCCTTCGGATCCCCAGCCACCTGTGGGGACAGGCAGTTCGGTTCCTGCCATTGAACCAACCACGACAGTAAAGTCTCGGCCCTGGTTGCTGCTGAATGCGCTTGGGACGTTCTCCCAGACGAGCCAGCGAGTGCCGCAAAAATGTCGAGCTGCATTGAAGATCCTGAGCTGGTGATGGAACAGGCTGGAGCGTGCGCCAGCGAGGCCCGCGCGGCGCCCCGCGACGGACAAGTCCTGGCAAGGGCTGCCACCGATCAGCACGTCAAACGTGCCCAGGGCCGCGATCTGCTCCTCAGTGATCTCGGTGACGCTTCCGAGGTTGGGTACATGGGGCAAGCGGTAGCGCAGTAGTGCGCAGGCAGCTGGCTCGATCTCGGACACACCCACGCACGTCCAACCCAGCGGCGCCCACGCGAGGTGGGCCGCTTCCATGCCGGAGAAGAGAGACAAGTACCTCACGCGGCATCTCCTACGACTTGACTATTGCTTAAGCGCCTGTCCACAGCGAACATCCCGCAACAAACTAGCTCGGAAGCATCGAAATGGATTTTTCTTTCTGCCCGCTGTCTGCTGATTGGGGGTCTGTAGCCGATTACGTGAACGGTGCTGTTGCACTTGGTGTCGGCATCGCCGTCTATCGCTTGGGAACAAAGACAAAAGAGACGAGCGACCAGGTTGCCGCGTTTGAGGGTGCTGCGCGGAATCGCGAGGAGGCGGGACATAGAAGGGAAGGCCAAGGTCTGCTTCTCTTCATCTATCCGGACGTGGTGTTGGCGGAACGGGCCCTCACTGACATAAGGAATAGACTTTCTGGTCCAATCTTCCAGGCGGTTTACAAAGGAGACCAGGCCTTCCGGACACGAATCGCTGCATCTGCCAACGAGATACAAGTGGATCTTCTCGCGGAGGTAATTCATCGCGTTCATGTCCTTGAAGACGAGCCTGCTGGGAACGCTCTGATTCTGCTTGGCGGCCTCCGTGGGCTGAGGTTCACTACCCATGCTGCGGCTCTCGCGCAAACGGGGGATCTCCGACTCGCTAGCTATTTGCATACGATCGAGGAAACTCTGGATAAGCTCATAGCTGCTGCCAAGTTGCTGCAAGCTCGGGGACACGGTGTAATGGATGACCTTGGTGTTGCCTGACCTCACGAGCTGACATGCGGTCGCGGTGCCTGTCTTCATGTTTTTGGCTCCTCGCATAGATCGAAGCGCATGCAGTGCATTGCCAGTTGTTGCCAGCGCTCTGCCTCGCGGGTGTAGTAGGCGGCGCGATCCTGGCGCTCCCTTTCGGTGAACTGCCTGTCGTGCAGCGCGTGGTCGGCGGCCTCGCGGTTGGCCTTGGCCATGCGGACCGGGTCGTCCTTGAAGATGTCGAGCTGGTTACGCACGCTGGACTCCTGGAATGGGTTGCCGGCGAGTGGAAGTCCGGCCGGCGCGGAGCCCGGTTACCCGGGCGGGCGGTTGCTCAGTGGGTGTCGTCGGCAGGCATGGCCGCGCGCTGCCGCGCATCGCGGCGCCGCTGCAGTTCGGCCTTGAGGGCTGGCCAGCTGGTCTGGAGGTCCTCCCAGCCGCGCCAGGCGAAGAACACGGTGCCGATGGCAAACGCCAGGGCGGCGGAATCGACGGCGTTTCGCAGTGCCCACACGAGCAGGGCGAGCAGCAGGCCGACGGCGACGGCGCAGAAGAAGGGCAGGGCCAGGTGGCGCATCACTCGGCCTCGCACAGGAAGCCCGGACTGGCTTCTTCCAGCCACGTCCGCATGGTTGTCATCTCGCCGGTCGGCTGCTCGTCTTCCCCGAACTCAGGGATCGAGCGATCGAGCTCTGCGGCGGACACCTCGCGGGGGTAGCCTTCACCACAGACATCGCCCACGTCTTCCTCATACAGACGGGCGGCCTCTTCCGGCGTCGCGGCGGCGTAGATCGTCGGCATATCGTCGACGTAGAAGGCTTTCAGCTGGGTCACGGGGATTGCTCCTGGCGGGGTGATGGGCGGGATGCCCACGGCCATGGCGGCGAAGAAGTCGTGGTCGGTCACGCGGCTGCTCCTTCGGCGATGTGGCTGTATACCCATGCACGCATGCGCGTCCATCGCTGCTCTGGCGTTTCGTTGTCCCAGCGCCACTCGCCGTCGTTCTCGTGAACGATCTCCGCTGCCATTGCTTCGGCGATGCCGAAGGCTTTGCTCACTGCCTCGCGGTCGTCGGGGTCCAAGCCGGTCATATCCAAGCCTCGCTTGGCACCGATCACCCCCAGCGCGCAGTGGCAGCCGGAGCTGTCCTGAAGCTGTTCGGCGATGAGGCGCTTCTCTGGCATCGCGTCGAGCGCATCTCGAAGCTCGACCAGGAATTTCTGGCCGCGCTTGCCGCGCAAGGCGGAAGAAACCGCGCCGCGCCAGCAGATCAGTGGCCAGGTGTCGCAGTCGTCGCTGTATCCGCTACGGCTCATGCAGCACCTACCTGCGCGCGCGCTGCGCGGCGAACGGCTGCAACGGCACCTGCAGCGCTCTGGCCGTGCCGCAGGACGGCATTGGCGGCGATGCTGGAGGCGATGACGACTTGGTAGGGGAGGAGGCCCCAGCGGCGCCCGGCGCGGGCGACGATGCCAGCGGCGGCTGCGGCGCGCTGGGCGTTGGAGTGGTGGGCGAGGGCGGCGCTCATGCGGCGGCGTCCTGGCATTCGCCGCGCAGCTGATGCGCGGCGTGTTGGATCTCTACCGAGAGGTGGTCGGCCTCTTCCAGTTCAATGTAAAGGCTGGCAGCGCCGACCTTGATGGCGACCATGCCTACTGCGGGCATAGCGACTACGGTAGGTGGCGCCTTGCTGACGCCGAGGGACAGGGTTGCCATTGCGTGATCTCCTGCGCCCGCCCCGGGATGGGGCGCTGTTGAGTGGCGGAGATAAGATCACACAATGTGATTGTCGACGCAACACGTAACGTGATGCTTGATCGTGCAAATTCTGAACGCGTCTGATCTTGTTCAGAATTTGGCGGTCGGACTAGTCAAACGTGTGCCGGATCAAGCCAGCATCTTCAAAAGAAACATCGTCCCTTATGCATTCCCGAGCGCGGTCGAGCGCGCGGTGCAGTTCGATCAGATCCTCGTCGCCGAGGTCATCAATAGAGGCGTGCCCAAGGGTTGCCTGGTCGATGATCAGTTGGACCCCAAAGGGGCGATATGTCTTGGCAAGGCTGCGGATCATCCGGAGATGACTCTCTCGCGCGACCGCATCGAAGTGCGTCGACCTCTTGCCCACAACCGCGCGGAGCGCGGGCTTCCTATCAGGCGCGGCGCTTATCCGTTCGACCAGCTTGTGCAGCAGCGCGTCCGTTTTGCTCATTTCTTACAGCTCCCCTTTGTGAATCGCGCTTTTCGCGCCATGCAGCAAAATCCACCAGGTTGCGCTGATCTGCGGGGCGCTCATCCGACAGGATCCACTCGTACACGTCGGCAAAGAGATCTGCCTCGGACTCGATGTCGAAAGCTTTTCCAAGCGTACCGAACGCCTTGTCCAGGAACCGGTGGGTTTCGGCAAGGATTGCAGGATCCGGTCGCGGGGACTGAGACGCCGGGGTTTCCCCAAAAAGGGACGCGATGCTGACCCCAAGCGCGGCAGCTAACAGGGGCACTTCCGAAACCTTGGGCTCGCGCGCGCTGGCGGCCGACGACTCGTAGTTGGCAATACGACTCTGCCCCGACCAGCCGCACGCGAGTGCCAAGGCTTCTTGGGTCATGCCAGCCTTGAGCCGGGCGGCGCGGAGGTTGTCGGAGAAGGCCATACCGGGATTCTTCACGGTATGTGATAAGTCGCTAACACGAAATGTGTTGCGCGAAGGATCACGATATGTGATTCTCCACAAATGGACGCACTCGACAGAGCCGTGAAAGCCGCCGGCGGGGTCACATCCCTTGCCTCCCATCTTGGTGTTCGCCAGAGCGCTGTCAGCAATTGGCGCTCGCGGGGGCGCGTGCCCCCAGCCATGGCGATCCCCATCGAATCGGTCACGGGCGTTTCGCGCCATGACCTCTGTCCGGAAATCTTCGGCCCCATCGCCGGACTCGCCCCCGTTACCAAACGGGATCTTCTGGCCAAGCTCGGTCTGTCCAACGACGCACATCTCGCTGTCGTTTTGGCGCTTCCCGTGGAACGTGTCGCCGCTTGGGAACTCGATGCCGCTGTGCCTGCCTTCCCAAGCGTTCTCGCTGTCCTCGGCACGGAAATTGTCGCGCCTTCGTCCTGCGTCGAAGCGGACCCCGACGTGGGGCGCATTGCCCCGGTCGACACCGCCTGAAAGGCCTTCCCTGGCCGTCGTCCCTGACTTGTTGATCTCCATGGCGCCAATCGTGCGCCACCCGGGCCCAACCCGAAACCTTGAAACACAGCCTTCCCCAAGGTGACCCATGACCTGCCGCACATCCGCTCTCAACTGGCTCGACGTTCTCTACAACTCCGTGCGCAAGACGTCGGGTGGTGTCGTGGACGCGGCCGCTTTCCTGGCCGACCGCCGTGGCAAGTCCATGCACCCGGAGACGCTGCGCGCGAAGCTGCGCGGGCTGGAGGGTGAGTCTGTGACGATGGAAATTGCCGAACTGCTGACCGAGTGGATGCAGGAGAAGGCCGGCGGCAGCGATTACGCCCTGGACTGGATGCAGGCGCTGGCGGGGCAGTTCGGCATGGCGGTGGCCACCGTTCCGCCACCGCCGGAGGGCGGCTGGTCGGACGAGATCGGCGCCATCCAGACGAAGCTGCTGGAGATCACCACGCGGGTGGGCCGGCTGTCGGGTACGGCAGTGGAAGCCATCGCCGACCGCCACATCGACAGCGACGAAGCGAAGCTGATGGTGGAAGAGGCCAACTCGCTGATCACGATGGCGCACCGGCTGATCCGTAACGTGTCGCGCGCTGCAGCGAAGGGGAGGGCGCGTCGATGAACCATCCAGCCCGCTCCACTGATCCGCAGTCCAGCCACATCGCCGCCGTCGACCTCGCTGCCAGCGGCGCGCTGCGCGTCCAGCACGCCAAGGCTGAGGCTGCGGTAATCCGCCATCCAGGCCACAGCAGTCTGCACCTGTCGACGCTGACTGGCCTTGACCGCCACATGCTGGGCCGTCGACTGCCCGAGTTGGCCCGAGAGGGGCGCATTTGGCGCGGCCCATGCGCGCCGTGCGCAACCACCGGCAAGCCCGCATGCACCTGGTGGCCGGTGGCGCCGGGCGAAAACATGACGCTGGGGCTCTGACATGTCGACCATCATCATGTCGCAGTGCTGGCCGCTGCAGGGCCTGAGCGTCACGCAGAAGGCTGTGCTTATCTCGTTGGCTGATCAGGCGAACGACGACGGCGTGTGCTGGCCGGCGGTGGGCACCATCGCCGCGCGCTGCTGCATGTCGGCGCGCGCTGTGCGCACGGCAATGGATCATCTGGAGGCCGTGGGCCTGCTGACCCGTGACCGCCGTTTCAACAGCAGCACGGTCTACAAGGTCACCCCGGCCAACTTCGACAAGGCCGCTGCGCCGTCGAAGGCTGGCCGCAAGTCTGGAAAAGCAGGTACTGCACCGGGCGCAGGGGCTGCGCCCCATGCAGGGGGTGCGCCCGCTGCAGGAGGGTATGCGCCCCATGCAGGGGGGGATGCACCGGGCGCAGGTCTAGGGGTGCGCCCCGTGCCGCCTAACCGTCATATAACCCTCAATGAACCGTCAGGAGAACCGTCATTTCCGGCGGGCCTGCCGGCCGCGCCGCTGGCGGTGGTTTCCGAGACCGATCTGCAGGCTGCGTGCCGTGCCACCTGGGCGGCGTACGCCACCGCTTACCGCACCCGCCACGGTGTGGCGCCTGTCCGCAACGCAAAGGTGAACAGCAACGTCCGGCAGATCGTGCAGCGGCTCGGCCACGGCGAGGCCCCGCTGGTGGCCGCGTGGTTCCTGACCGTCAATGAGCGCTATGTGGTGCAGAACATGCACGACCTGGGCGCCCTGCTGACGAAGTGCGAGGCATACCGCACGCAGTGGGCCACCGGCCGCCAGATGACGCAGGCCAGCGCCCAGCAGCAGGACCAGACGCAGGCCAACGCCTCGGCCGCTGACGACGCCAAGGCGCTGCTGCGCCGCATGAAGGAAAACGCCAATGCTCAGTGATGCCGATCAAGACAGGCTCGTCGAAATGCTGGTGGCCACGGCTGAGGTGATGGGCGAGCAGATCCGCCCCGCCGCTGCGGCCTACATGGTCGCCGACCTGGCGACCTATCCGCTGCCGGTGCTGGCCAACGCGCTGACCGCCTGCCGCCGTGAGGTAAAAGGCAAGCTCAGCCTGGCTGCGATCATGGAGCGCATCGACGACGGACACCCGGCCCCGAACGAAGCATGGGCCGTGGCGATCCGCGCCGCCGACGAGACGGTGACGCTGGTGTGGAGCGAGCAGACCCGCGATGCATGGACTGCGGCGCTGCCGCTGGTGGAGGCTGGCGACAAGATCGCAGGCCGGGCTGCCTTCCTGGAGGTCTACACCCGATTGGTGAAGGAGGCGCGCGCTGTAGGTGGCTGTGCCGTCTACCAGCCGTCGCTGGGCCACGATGCTGGTGCTCGCGACGCCGCGCTTCGGCAGGCCGTCAACGCCGGACGCTTGGCCCATGAACAGGTCGCTGAGTACCTGTCGCTGCCGCCGGCCACGCCTGCGTTCAACCCGCTGGCACTGCTGGCGGGCCGAGTGGAGGCGAGCCCGGAGGCGAACGCGCGCACTCGGCAGCGGCTGGCCGAGATCGCCCAGCTGTTCGGTTCCACCCAGGACGCCGTGGCATGAGGCAGGACCACGTCGAACTGGAAGTGCGCCCGGCATCCGAGCCGGTGGCCGAGGCGGGCTGGTATCTGGCCTATGGGTACGGGATCAAGCCGCTGGTGCTGTACGCCACCCGTGGCACGCGCGTGTGGCGCGATGGCATGCGCCAGATCCCGATTACCCGCTATGCCGGCCCGATCCCGGAGCTGCGCTGATGTGGTGGTCGCTTTCGCTTGGCCCACCTCCTACTCAGGAGGAAAGGGCCCGGATGGAGCTGGCAAAGACGGGCCCTTGCATGGCCTGCCTGGCGTTGCAGATGCAGGAGCTGCTGGAGCCGGAGCTGGTGGTCTACGGCTGCGACTACAACCACGCCAAGAGCGGAAACCTGCGGCGCGGTCACATGTTTGGCTACGCGCTCTGCAAGTGGCACCACATGCGGCATCCGATGGAGGGGAACACCTTCGCGACGATGCGCCAGATCTACGGCCCGAGCCTGATGGATGGCTCGCGGACCTTCCACGAGACGTACGGCTCCGACGACGAGCTGATTGCAAACCAGACCTACATCAACGAACTGAGGGCGGCAGCATGAAGAAAGCGAAGGCCATGGCGCCGAGGATTAATCCCCAGCGTGTGCCACGCGAGCGGCGGATGGACCACAACACGGTGTCGCGGCCCAAGCGGGCCAGGGGGCGTGTGGTTGCCGATGGCCCGGCCGAGACGGTGGAGCAATTCGAGGCACGCGGCGGGCAGGTGCAGCGCCTGACGGCCAGCTGGGAGCGGGCAGCATGATCGGCAGTGCAGCGAAGGAGTTTCTGTCGGCCTTGGGACACCCCCTTGCGGCCCGGATCGTTGATTGGAGGCCCATCGCGGAGGCGCCGCAGGACGGCACGCGGCTGATGCTGTGGGACTCGGAGAGCAAGCGGCCGGTTTTCGGTAGCTGGCGGGGTGACAACCCCAAGATCACGCACTTTGCGGCCGAGCCGGCTGGCCCGGAGGTGCCTTCTTGACGGGCCACAACCGGACAGAGAAAGAGGCCCTCAAAAGGCCCGCACTGAATGACCACGATGCGCGATCGCGCGCTGCACGAGCAAACCACCAAGGGGAAGGCGCATGGGAGTGAACGAGGCACGCGAGCTGCTGGCAAGCCGCATGGGGCCGAAAACGCAGAGGTTTGACGCGTGCGGCGGCGGTGGACGCCCCGAGCTGACGACGCAGGACATTGCCGCCGCCATGGCGTACGTACAGGACGGGCTTGGCCGGGAGCTGATGGAGGCGCTGTGGTGGCCAGAGAGCGCTTCTCGCCGCCGCGAGCATCTGCGCAAAGCGGTAATCGGGCTGGTGGCCCCGGAGTTCATCCGGCAGATGCACGGTCTCGCTACCGCACGAACTGAGTTCGGCATCGCCAAGGCATGCATGGGGTGGGGTGGCGGCCAGGTGACGGATGCGCAGCGGCGCGAACTACTGAGGGCCGAGAGCGCGCTGGATGAGGCGCGCGCTGCGGCCTGGCCGAACAACACCATGGAGCAGCTTGGGGTGCTCGCCGGCGCAGTGATTGCGGAAATGGCCAGCTGCGGCTGCTGCAAGTCTTGCGAGGGCACGCGGGTTCAGGCCGCGCCGACGGGGAGTGGTGTCATTGAATGCGAGGCATGCGGCGGCATGGGGTTGGAGCAGCTCAGCGGGCGCAAGCGCGGGGGGGCGATCGGCGCTGACGATGCGGCGTATCGACGGTTCTGGCGCCCGGTATACGAGTGGATGCTTGAGCGCATGCGCAGTGCGGAGCATGTTGCTGCCGAGCAGTTCTCCCGCGCGCTGAATCGCGCTGCGTAGTGAGGACTTGCAGGGTCCGCAGATTGGCGGGCAAATTGACCACCATCCAAAACGCAAGCCCCGGCCCAGCCGGGGCTTTTTCTTTGCCCGCGTCCCAGCCGGACAAACTCTCGTGCCGAGCCGGCGCTAGGGGCGGGCACCAATCAACCGGGAGGGGTACATGCCGAACCGGACGACCTACGGGGCCACCATGAAGGACGAAATCATTGGCACTGCCGCTGGTGCTGTAGCGAAGGCTGCTCCACCGGTGACGGTAGCCGGCGCGGTCGCCGCAGGGGCGAACCTCGACCGCGTGGTGTTGGTTCTGACGATCATCTACCTGGTGGGCCAGATCAGCTACCTGGGCTGGCGCTGGGTTCGCGAGTGGCGGCAGAGGGCGCGAGCATGAAGGCGAAGATCATTGGTAGCAGCGCCGCCGCCGTCATCGCTCTGGCTGCGGCCGCGCTGGTAAAGCCATGGGAGGGCTACTCGGCGACTCCCTATGTCGACATGGTGGGCGTTGCCACTTACTGCTACGGCGATACCAGCCGCCCGGAAAAGGCGGTCTACACCGAGCAGGAGTGTGCCGAGAGGTTGAACAGCCGGCTTGGGCAGTACCTGACCGGTATTCAGGCATGTATCCGCGTCCCACTACAGCCCCACGAGGCTGCGGCTCTGCTCAGCTGGACCTACAACGTGGGCGTAGGCGCTGCTTGCCGCTCAACACTGGTGGGGCGTATCAACGCTGGCCAGCCCGCCGCGAGCTGGTGCCCGGAGCTGGACCGCTGGGTGTACGCCGGTGGCAAGCGCGTGCAGGGCTTGGTGAACCGCCGGGCCGCTGAGCGCCGGATGTGCGAGGGCCGGCCGTGAAGCGCGTTGCCATCACAGTCGCCGCGTTCGTCCTGTGGTCCGGCGCCATGGTCGGCGTTGGCTGGGCCTGGCGCAGTGACCGGGCAGAGGGCAGAGAGGCCACCCATCGCGCCGCCGGTGCCGAGGCAGCAGCAGCCCAGGTCAACCAGACCCGTGCCACCGAGCACGCTCAGGCCGAGACACTGGCCGCCATTGGAGCGAAGCATGAAGAAGACCGCGCTGCGGCCGAGACCGTCCCTGCTGCTGTTGTGGCTGACCTGCGCGCTGGTCGTCTCCAGTTGCGCGACGACCTCGCCACCTGCAATACCGCTCGCCTGTCCGAAGCCGTCGCCGGCGCCGTCGAACGTGACCAGGCAGCCCAACTACGAGCAGAGGTCGCGGGCGCTCTTGTTCAAATCGGACGAGACGCCGACGACCATGTCCGGGCCTGCCAGGCCGTGATCGCAGCTGACCGTCAACCGGTGGCGCCATGAACCGGCGGCTGCTGGCACTGGGCCGGTTGAAGACCGGCGAGATGAACAAGACCGAGGCCGCGTATGCCGAGCGGCTGCGCGCGCTGCAGTCTGCTGGTGAGATCCAGTGGCACCGGTTCGAGGGGCTGAAGCTGCGCCTGGCCGACAACACGTTCTACACCCCGGACTTTGCGGTGCTGGAGGCCGACGGTGTCATGGCCTGCCACGAAGTGAAGGGGCACTGGCAGGACGATGCACGGGCCAAGATCAAGATCGCCGCGACCATGTACCCGTTCCGCTTCATAGCGGTGAAGGCCAAGCCCAAGCGGGATGGCGGTGGCTGGGCAGTGGAGGAGTTCTGATGGGGGAGGTCAGGTACAGAGTTGCGGTCCGCTGGCGCTGGTGGTTCCACGTCTGCTTGGCTTGCTGGCGGATCCTTCGACTGTTCGGCATTCAGCCAAGTGCGGAAGGCTTGGACTGGTACATACGCCGCGGCTTGGTGCTGAAGACAATGAGGGTTAATGATGGACGTTGCACAGATTCAAGCTCTCGCAGCTGAGCTGGCCACCGAGCGTGCTGCGCGCGCGGCTGCTGATGCTGCCTTGGCTACTCGCATTGACGGCGCCACCGACGCTCGTATCGATCGCTTGATTGGGGCCATCGAGACACAGGGCAATCAGATCGGCGAGCTGGCCATGCACGTGGGGCTGCTCGTGCAGGCGGTGGCGCAGCTGCTGGGCGAGGAGGCCGGTGCACCGGTGCAGGACGAAGGTGCCGAGCCTGCGCGCGTCGATTTGGACGGGAAGCCCTACTGATGCCCACCAGGCCACCGCAGCACCGTGCCGCCGGCTGGCGCCCCTACAAGGAGACCAGCGCCCAGGTCCGCAAGAGACAGGCACGCCGCGCGCTGCCCACCAACTGCTCGCTGTGGCGCCGGATCCGTGCGGTGGTGCTGGCTCGTGAGCCCCTGTGCAGATGCTGTGCTGAGCAGGGAAGGGTGCGGGCGGCCACTGAGGTCGACCACATCGACGGGGACGACGGCAACAACGCTGACAGCAACCTGCAGCCGCTGTGCCGGCCGTGCCATAGCGCCAAGACGGCACGGGAGAACGGCGGGTTCGGCAGGGACGCTCGGCAGCACAGTGGGGCCGACCGAACCGCGAGTTATCCACCGAAAGCTGAACGAAAAGGGAGGGGGGAGGGTCAAAGTTGAGGGCCTTCCTCGCCCGATACGTGCGCCCCCCTTTCTTCTCGCGTCCGCAGAATTTGAATTTCAGAAATGGGAGGTCCGATGGCTCGCCATCGACAGCCGAGGGAACTGGCCGAGCTGAAGGGCGCGACCAAGAAGGATCCGCAGCGCTACAAGAAGGAAGCGCCCAAGGCGAATGCTCCACTGGGCAAGGCACCGGCACACCTTCCGACCGAGGTCGCAGTGGTCTGGAAGGAGCTGGAGAAGTGTGCCCTGCCTGGCGTCCTGACCAGCGCCGATCGTTTCATCATGGAGGTGGCGTCGTCGCTGCTTTCCGAGTTCCGTGCCAACCGTGGCGAGTTCGTTGCGGCCAAGTACTCCCACCTGATCGGCTGCCTGGCGCGCCTGGGCCTGACCCCGGCTGACCGTCAGAAGCTGGGGACCGAAAAGACCCCGGAGGGCAACCCATTCGACGAGTTCTGATCCATGACGCCGAGCGAATCAGCCAAGGCATACGCCAAGGGCGTCACGTCAGGAAAGATCCCGGCCGGCGAGTTCATCCGTCTGGCGTGCCAGCGGTTCTTGGATGACCTGAAGCGCAAGGGGGCCGACTGGCCCTACAAGTACGACGCCGAGAAGGCGGACCGCGCGGTGCGGTTCATGGAGAAGATGCCGCACACGAAAGGAAAGTGGGCGGCGCAGAAGCGACTGCTGGTGCTGGAGCCCTGGCAGCACTTCATCGAGTGCAACCTGTTCGGCTGGGTCCACAAGAAGACCGGGCACCGGCGCTTCCGCCGCGCATACGAGGAGATCCCGCGCAAGAACGGCAAGTCGTTGCGACTGGCTGCCCGTGGCCTGTACCTGTTCTGCGCTGACGGCGAGGCGGGCGCGGAGGTCTATTCGGGCGCTACCAGCGAGAAACAGGCGTACGAGGTGTTCCGCCCGGCCTGGCAAATGGTCCAGAAACTGCCGGCCCTGCGCGCCCGCTTCGGTATCGAACAGGCGGGCAACCCGAAGAACCCGGGGCCGCTGTTCGTCATGGAGGACATGTCCAAGTTCGAGACGATGATCGGCAAGCCCGGCGATGGCTCGAGCCCGCACGCGGCGCTGGTGGACGAGTACCACGAACACGACGATGACCACATGGTCGACGCCATGGAAACTGGCATGGGCGCGCGCGAGCAGCCCCTGCTGTCGATCATCACCACGGCAGGCACCAACCTCTCCGGCCCATGCTTCGAGATGCGAGGCGATGCCATCCGCATCCTGCGCGGCGAGGTGACCGATGAGACGGTGTTCGCGGCGATTTACTGCATAGATGAGGGCGACCGCTGGGACGATCCGGCGAGCCTGCGCAAGGCCAACCCGAACTACGGCGTTTCCGTGTTCGAGCAGTTCCTGCTCGACCAGCTCGCCAAGGCAAAGCGGTCGGCCAGCAAGCAAAGCGCGTTCCGTACCAAGCACCTGAACGACTGGGTCGGCGCCAAGCTGGCATGGATGAACATGCTGGCCTGGCAGCGGCAGAAGCGACGGTTTGAGGTGTCCGACTTTGCGGGCTGTCCGTGCTGGATCGGCGTCGATCTGGCATCCAAGCTGGACGTGGCTGCCGTGGTGCTGCTGTTCGAGAAGGGCGATAGCTACTACGTCATTCCCCGGTTCTACGTGCCGGAGTCGGCCGTGGAGGAAAACGAGAAGTACCAGCAGTTCCTGCTGGACGAACTGATCGTGTCCACGCCGGGGAACATGACGGACTACGCGTTCATCGAAGAGGAGCTGAAAGAGCTTGCGGCACAGGGCGTCGACGTGCGGGACATTGCCTTTGACCCGGCCCAAGCGGCGTACCTGATGACGCGCCTTGAACAGGAAGGGCTGCCGACCGTGGAGATGGCGCAGTCGGTGCGCAACCTCTCCGAGCCCATGAAAGAAGTGGAGGCGCTCATCCTGTCGCGGCGCCTGTGGCACGACGGCAACGCGGCCATGACCTGGATGATGGGCAACGTAGTGGCGCGCGTGGATGCCAAGGAACACGTCTATCCCCGCAAGGAAAAGATGGAAAGCAAGATCGACGGCGCGGTGGCGCTAATCATGGCCATGGGCCGCGCCATGCAGGCGCGCGACACCGGCACAACCCAACAAGGCTTCGTGGTGATCGACTGATGTTCGGACTATTCGAGAAGAACCGGCGGGCCGATGCCCGCGACCGTATCGAGCCGACGATCAGCAACCTGGTCGACGGCGAGGTGATCCAGTCCTCCGGCATGGGCATGTTCGAGGTATTCGGGAACCCGACGACGGCCTCCGGAGCCGTGGTCAGCCCGGAATCGGCGATGCGGGTTTCGGCGGTGTTCGCTGCCGTTTCGCTGCTGGCCGGCGCGATCGCCCAGCTGCCGCTGCCTGTGTTCGAGCGGGTGGACGGCCATCGCAAGCGGGCGGAGCATGACTACTGGTGGCTGCTGAACGAGCAGTTCTCCTCCGTCTGGTCGAGCGCCACCGGCTGGGAGTTCATCGTCGGCCAGATGCTGCTGCGCGGTGATGGCGTGGTGTACCTGACGCGCAACCGTGCCGGGGTGGCGACCGGGTTGATCCCCTGGCCACGCGATAGGGTGATGATCCTCAAGCAGGAGAAAACCAGCCCACGACAGCCGACACGCCTGCAGTACACGTTCCACGATGCGGACGGGTATTTCACCGTCGACCAGGACGACGTGCTCCATTTCCCCGGCTTCGGTTTCAACGGCGTGCACGGCATGTCGGTGATCCAGTGGGGCGCGCGGAACGGCATCGGCATCGCTATCCAAGGTGACGAGCACGCGGGCAAGTTCTTCAGTGAGGGCGGCAAACCCGAAGTGGCCATCCGTACGCCGAACAAGATGACCACCGCCCAGCAGGATGATTTCCGCGACGCCTGGGTCAAGAAGTACGGCGGGGTGCAGGGCAACCGTCGGATCCCCTTGGTCCTGACCGAGGGGCTGGAGGTTCACGAGCTGACTATGTCGGCGGTCGACCAGCAGCTGCTGGAGTCCCGACAGTGGCAGGTGATCGATGTGGCCCGCGCCTTCGGTGTGCCGCCCCACATGATTGGTGAAACCACCAAGGCGACCAGCTGGGGCAGTGGCATCGAGAGCATGGGCATCGGCTTCGTGAAGTACACGCTGGGCCCGCACCTGAAGCGGATCAAGGACGAGTTGAACCGCAAGCTGTTCCGCACGCCGCGCTACTTCGTTGAGCACAACGTGGACATGTTCATGGCCGGCGACTCGAAGACGCAGGCCGAGTACTTCAGCAAGGCATTGGGTGGCCCCGGCACGCAAGGCTGGATGGTCGTGAACGAGGTCCGCCGCCTCAAGAACCTGCCTCCCATTGAGGGCGGCGACAAGCTCTACCAACCGACAGACCCCGCGCCACCGGCCAAGCCGGGCGGCGACGACCCTGAAAGGAACCCCGAAGATGCCGATTCCTAAGCTGCTGCAGCTGGCCAAGAACAACGCCGGCCAGTCCAAGCCCATCCGGGCGGAGACCGAAGGCAAGGAGGCCACGATCTACCTGCACGGCGTCATCGGCGGGTGGTGGGGCGATATTGACGAGACGATGTTTGCCCAGGCCATGGCCGGCATCGAGGCGGACGTGATCCACCTGCGCATCGACTCGCCCGGCGGTGACGTGTTTGCGGCCCGATCGATGATGACGGCCATCGCTCAGCACAAGGCAACTGTCATCGCCCACATCGATGGCTTGGCTGCCTCGGCTATGACCGGCGTCTGCATGGCGTGCGACAAGGTCGAGATCAGTGAAGGCGGTGCGTTCATGATCCACAACGCATGGACCATCACCGTTGGCAACAAGGCAGACATGACCAAGACCGGTGAGCTGCTTGCCAAGATCGATGCTGGCCTGGCCGGCGACTACACCCGGCGCACCGGGAAGGATGAGGCGCAGATCGTTCAGTGGATGGGCGAAGAGACCTGGTTCACGGCCGACGAAGCCAAGGAACACGGCTTCGCAGACGAGGTGGTGGAGATCGTGGGCAAGAAGAAGGCATCCAACACCTGGGATCTCTCCGCTTATGACAACGCGCCGGCTGCGCTGGCTGCTCCGGGCAGCAGTGCCGAGGACGATAGCGCCATCGTTGCTCACTTGGCCAACCTGGACCGCAAGACTGCGCTTCTGGAAAAGACCCCTGCGTAAGCGACTCCCGCCCGCAGTTCAACCCGACCGCCGAAAGGCGGTTTTTTTTCGACACGAGGAAATCACCAATGCCCTTCAACATTCAGGCCGAGCGGGAGCGCCGCACCGCGCTGGCAAAGGAAACCCGCAATCTGCTGGATAGCAGCACCGGCGACGGCAACAAGTGGACGCCGGAGAACCAGGCCAAGTACGACAACAACATCGCCGAGATCGAGCGCATCGACGCGGCGATCGAGCGTCATCAGAAGGTCATGGACCTGACGGCCGACGAGGCACTGCGCGAGCAGGGCGTGCGTGAACACGACACCGCCAACCGCGGCGGCCGGGAGCTGTCCAACGAGGAGCGCCTGTTCGACCGCTGGGCGCGTGGCGGTGACAGCGCCCTGAGCGCCGAGGACTGGAAGCAGGTCAACGCGGCCATGTCGGGCAATCCGGCCGTCAATCCGGAGCAGGGCGGCTACACCGTTCCGACCACGCTGGCCGAGCAGATCCTGGATGCCCTGAAGGCGTTCGGCGGCATGCGCCAGGTCGCCGACGTGTTCCGCACCGCCGGCGGCGAGCCGATGCAGTATCCGACCAGCGATGGCACGTCCGAAGAGGGCGAGCTGGTCGCCGAGAATCAGGCGGCAGCCGACCAGGACGTGGCCTTCGGCACCAAGGGCCTGCAGGTGTACAAGTACAGCTCCAAGGTGGTCACGGTGCCGTGGGAGCTACTGCAGGACAGCACCGCTGATATCGCAGGCTTCATCGAGAAGCGCCTGCAGACCCGCCTGGGCCGCGTCACCAACCGCCACTACTCCGTCGGCACCGGCGTCGGCCAGCCGATGGGCGCCTTTACTGCCGCGACGGTGGGCAAGATCGGCGCTGTCTCGGCGCTGCCGATCATCACCTACGACGACCTGGTCGACCTGGAGCACAGCATCGATCCGGCGTATCGCCAGCTGGCCAAGTGGATGTTCCACGACGACATGCTGAAGCTGATCCGCAAGGTGAAGGACGACCAGGGCCGACCGATCTTCGTGCCGGGTTACGAGCAGGGCAATCCGGGCGGTGCGCCGGATCGTCTGCTGAATCGCGATATCCAGATCAACCAGCACGCCCCGGTCCCGGCCGCAGGCGCCACGTCGATCGCGTTCGGCGACTTCAGCTACTACAAGATCCGCGACGTGATGGCCGTGACCCTGTTCCGCTTCAACGACTCGGCCTACGTGAAGAAGGGCCAGGTGGGCTTCATGGCCTGGATGCGCTCTGGCGGCAACCTGGTCGACGTGGGCGGCGCGGTGAAGACCTTCAAGCACGGCGCTGCGGCTTAATCGCCTCGGCCCACGAACGGAGGGACGCCCCAGTGCGGGCGTCCCTTGGAGACGATCATGGCAAAGCAGAAGAACACCCCACCGCCTGCGCCCGGCGTTCCGCTCGGTGCGCAGGAAGCGCCCACTGCAGTAGTGGACGCAGCGGCTGGCCAGCGCGAGCAAGCGAACGCCGAAAGTCCCGACGCTGCCGCGGCAGCCGCCGTCGGTGAGCCGGCGGCGGATGAGGACGGAGACAGCCAGACGCCCGAAACCGTGGCGACGGACAATGACGTGCCGCCACCGGATGAAGAACTGGCTCCGCCGGATAGTGAAACCGTGCCGGCGCTGGTGCTCAGTGACAACCACCTGGGGAAGGTTGGCCAGGTGATCCAGGTCAACGCGGCACACGTTGAGGCGCTTCGCCTTGGCGGGCTGATCGACCCCCATCCCAACGCCATCAAGTCGGCCACGCCGGAGGAATGACCCATGCTGCGCACGTTGACCCCGGCGGCAGAGGAACCCGTGTCGCTGAGCGAAGCGAAGGCGCACCTGGTAGTCATCCACGATGCCGACGACGCGCTGATCGGCGCCTTCATCACCGCCGCGCGTGAGTCGGTAGAGCGCACCACGGGGTATGCGTTGGCAGCAGCGACCTATGAGTGGACCCCGGTCGGCGAGGGCCGCTCTCCGCTGCCTATTGAGCCAGCCACGCTCGACAGCGAGCCAGGCGCCTATCCGGTGAAGTTCACGACGACACCTGGCCCGCTTCCGGGGCCGCTGCGCGCGGCCGTGTTGCTGTTACTGGGCGACCTGTACGCCAACCGCGAGGCGGTGGTGGCTGGCTCGCAGTTGGCCGAGAACCCGACCCTGGACAGGCTGATGTTCCCCTACCGGCGGGTGCTGCCATGAGGCGGGCGGGCAAGTACCGGCATCGCATCGAGCTGCAGGATTACGGCCCGGTGCGTGATCCGCTCGGCGGGGACGTGAAGCAATGGCGTAGATGGCGGGCTGACGTGCCGGCAGAGGTGGTTCCGCTCTCGGGTCGGGAGTTCACTGCGGCCTCGGCCGAGCATGGAGAGGTGACTGCACGCATCGAGATCCCTTACCTGCCCGGGGTAGTGCGGACCATGCGCGTGGTGTTCGACGGGCAGGTGTATGCGATTCGTGCGGTGCTGCCGGATGCGACGGCGCGCGGGCATATCACGCTGATGGTCGATGCTGGGGTGTCCGATGGCTGAGCAGGTGAAGATCGACGGCCTGGACGGCCTCCTGCGTTCGCTGCGGCAGGCACCCAAGGCGATTCAGGGGCGAGCCGTGCAAGCCGGTATGCGCAAGGGCGGTAACGTCATCCGCGACGACGCCCGGCGGCGGGCTCCGAGAGCATCGGGGTTCATGGCCTCGCAGATCGTCACCCGCCGGGCCAACACCAAAAGCCGGCAGCGTGCAGGCGTAGGCCAAGGCGGCGAGTACTTCACGGTTGGCGTTAAGACCGGTCGCCGCCGAAAGTATGCCAACACCAAGCGCAACCGGCGTCGCGGCCGCGTCGGGAAGGTCTATGAGGAGGCGGGCTGGGCCTATTACTGGCGCTTCAAGGAATTCGGCACCAGGAAGATGAGAGCCGAGCCGTTCCTCACGCCGGCAGGCGAGGCCAAGGGGCCGGAGGCGGCGCAGGTGATCATCAATGAAACCTGGGCGGCGCTGGACAAGCAGCTGAAGAAGGATGGCTGGCGATGATGGTTCCCCTGATCCAGTCCCTGCTGCAGGGTGATGCAGCGGTTCGGCACATGCTGGGCGACCCGATCCGATTGTGGCCGGGAACCGCGCCACAGGATGCGGCACTGCCCTACGCGACGTGGGAGGTGGTCGTCGGCTCGCCCACTGCGATGCTGTCCGAGGCGCCGCCGGCCGACGGCTGGCGAGTCCGATTGACCGTGTGGGGCGAAGCCCTGACACAGGCCAACGGCGCGGCCGTCGCCATCCGCGACGCGATCGAGCGCGTGGGCAGCATCGAGTCTTACAACCCGACGCCTGACAGCGACGGCACGGACGCCTTTGGCATCTCCTTCGACGCCAGGCTCCTGCAACTGCGCTGATCCACACAACGGCAACCCACTGGCCCCGCAAGGGGCCTTTTTCATGCCCGGCGACGGGCGCAACACAAGGAAACCCCTATGGGACAGGTAATCAAGTCGAAGCATTCGCAGCTGTTCGTCGCCATCGCCGCGGCCGAGGTCATCAAGGTGACCCGCCTGCGTTCGGTCGGCTTCCCCGATGGCCAGGCGTCGGAGATCGATATCTCCGATTACGATGACGACTGGGACCAGTTCGTCGCCGGCCGCAAGCAGACCGGCAGCACCAGCATCGAGATCATCTACGACAGCGTCGACCACGAGAAGCTGGAAGAGCTACACGAGACCGGTGCCGTCGTGAATTGGCTGGTGACCGCGCCGCTGTCGGAAACCGAAGGCGTGGCCAAGCCGACCGCCGTTGCCGGCAAGATCACCCCGCCGGACACCGTGCTGTCAAAGCAGTTCGACGGCTTCGTGCAGAACTTCGCGGTGACCAGCCAGGACAACGACGTCTGGAAGGCGACGATCACCATCCGCGGCTCCGGCGCCGTCACCACGCACCGCCCGACGCCGTAAGGCCGCGCCAACGGCGCCCACCCAGGCCCGCTCCGGCGGGCCATCTCTCTGACAGGGCGCGCGGATCCTCCGCGTGTTAGCCGTGCGCGGCCCGCGCGCCCTGTCGCCATTCGAGGAAACGGCCAATGAGCAAGACCAACGACACCCCCCAAACCCAGCCGCAGCAGCCCCTGAGCGTCCTGCAGTCGTTCACCAACCTGGGCATGTTCGCGTCCAAGGACGTGCACGCCGACACGATCACCCTGCCCAACGGAGCCAAGGCGCAGTTCCATGTCCGCGAGCTGCCGGATGCGGAGTTCCGCAAGCTGTGGGGTGAAGGCGACCGCGCCAAGCTGATCGCAGCGACCATCTGCGACGAGGACGGCAAGCCGGTAATGAACGTGGAGCAGGCCGCCCAGCTCAAACCGCTGGTTGCCGCTGAGCTGCAGCGCGTGGCCATGAAGCATTCCGGCTTCGGCGAGGATGCTGCGCAAGCCCAGGCTGACGCGGGAAACGGCTAAGGCAGCGCGGCGAGGACTGGTTCTGGAAGGTCCTCGCCGGCCACCTACATCGCACGGTGGCGGAGCTGCAAGCGAGCATGTCGCGCCGGGAGTTCCGGGAATGGTGGGAGTTCCACAAGCGGAACCCCATCGACCCTGTAAGCCTGCACATCAAGCCCGCTGCCTTCGCCGCATACATCACTGCCTCACACAGCCAAGGCGGCACCAAGCGCTCCTTTCAGGAGTACCTGGACACACTTGTTCCACGTTCCGAGGAGGACGAGGCACAGGACTGGTTCGATCGACTGGGATAGCCATGACCGACACTTTCGGGCGGTTCGCCGCCACGCCCATTGGCCCGTTACTCGCTGCGCGAGATGGCGGGCTTACCCTGGCCACCACCGGCGCCACCACGCTGGCCAGCCACGCGCGCTCCGACTTCGGCCTTGATGCCGGGACGGTGGGCGTGGAGTTTGCGGTGTGGGGCGATGACGCCCTTGCAGCCCTCGTAGGCTTCGCCACGGGCCCGGCAGCGCTGAACAAGGCGCTGGGTGCGGATCTCGCCAGCATTGGCTGGGACCTCGCCGCCGGGCGCCTGCTGCAGGCTGGAGGAGCGATCGCCACTGGCCTGCCGGCGGTGACCCACGGAGATATTGTCGGGCTGCAGGTCGTGTTCTCGAACCCTCGCCAGCTGCGGCTCTACCTCAACGGCGCGCAGATCCTGGTGCGCGAGCTGCAGCTGTCTGGGCCGCTGTTCTTCGCCGCGTCACTGGCCGCAACCAAGGCGGGCGGGCTGTGCCTCGCGGTCAACGCAGGGCAGTGGGGGCCGCGAAGCGAGGCGGCGGCCGCTGGCTGGCGGTTGCCCGCTGCATCCGTGAGCCCGACCCGGCTGGCCGACGTGGACTGGCTGTCTGCGCCCGGCGATAGCCCGGCGAACGTTCGCTACGAGGGGTTGGTGGCCGAGGGCGTCAACCTGATCCAGGAGCTGGCGTTCTGGCCGTGGGGCGGTGACCCGGTGTCCCAGGCCGCGGCCGCCGAGTGCGTCGTGCTCGATGCGGAAGGTTTGCTGGACGGGATGGCGGGCACTGGTGCCTCTGGCAGCTCGGTGCAGATCCTGCTGGCGCCCGAAAACGGGATGCGGGCCGACGCGGTCCCGGCCTTCCGTTGCGCGATCGAGCAGATCGAGATCAACGACGACGGCACCAAGACGCTTCACCTGCGTGACGCGCACGACTACTTGGATGAAACCATCAACCGGGGCGTGTTCCTGCCGAACGTCCCTTCGCTGGCCTGGAAGCCGCAGCCGGTACTGATCGGGGCAGTGGCCAGCGTCCCGGCAATGGGCGCCAACTCGGATGCGACTTCAATGTTCGTGGCCGACAGCCGGGTCTACATCGATGCGGTGATGGATCGCGGTGACCTGATGGAGGACGGCACCTACAGCGAGGCTCCGGACGGGCAGCAGCTGCTGTTGAAGTCACCCCCCGTGACGCCGGTTGTCGTGGACGCATCGAGCATCGGACCGAGCATGATGCCGGCGCGATTGGAACAGGCGGTGGGTGATGTGATGGCCCGGTTGGGCCGAGCGGCGTGGTCGGCCAGCGACTGTGCGGAAATCGACCACGCCACGGGTTACATGGGCCTCGGCTACTACTCAGGAACAGCCATCACTGGTCGCGCTGCGCTGAATGCGCTCCTACCCAGCTACGGCGCCGGCTGCTACCAGGATCCATCCGGGGTCCTGCGCTTCGCCCGCGTGACCGCGCCCGAGGCCTATGCCGGCGCGTTCGCCTTCGACCTGTCGGAGGATGATCTGGCGGCTGATCTGATCATGGTGCCCGATGATGCTCCGAACCTGACTCGACGCATGACCTACCGACCCAACGGCCAAGCGCTGGGCGCGTCAGACCTGGTCACCGACGTTGTCGACGTGCCGCAGTCCCGACGCGACGAACTGACCGGCCTTTACCGGGGGCAGGTGTATGGCGCTGGTCCGCTGCACGCCCACTACCAGCGGGCAGAGGCGGCTGACCCGGTGATCTCGTTGTTCTGGCATGCGGCCGACGCGCAACAGGAGATTGATCGCGTCCTGGGCCTGTACCGGGTGCAGCGCCACTTCTACCAGCTGGCGGTGCGTGGTGATCAGGACTTGGCGCCCCTGCCGGGACAGATCGGCCGGATCACCTACGGGCGTTACGGCCTCGACGACGGCAAGCCGGTGCTGGTGCGCCGTGTGGAGCGCAACCCTGCCACGGGGGACGTGGTGCTGACGGTGTGGGGATGATGACGTGTTGATTGGATATGGCGTGCCGGCAGTCGCGACGGTGGCCCTCACCGGTGGCACGTGGTTGAGTGCGGACCAGGGCTCGGCGCTCTTCGACGGAAAGCCTGGCAGGCGGTCGCGGATCCGCCGCACCAGTTCGCTGGCGATCACGATCACCCTGGCCGAAGCTGTTGTGCCGGGGATCATCGCGATTCTCGGCCTCAACATTCCGCCCGGCGTCCAGGTCAGCGCCGCCGGAGCCACCGGGACCACCATGCGTCTGCCTGACGGCAGCGTCTGCGCCTGGCTGTTCCCGCAGGGCAGCGCCCTGGTCTCGGTGGTGTCCGTGGAGATCGCCACCACGGCCACCAACGTGGACGTGGGCGAGATTGCGATCTTCCGGGCAGTCGAGGTGGGTATCAGCGACGGCTGGGTGGTAGCCACAATCGACACCAGCCAGCACACCCGCACCAAGGGTGGCCAGGTCAACACGGTTCCCGGGCCTCTGTACCGCCGTCTCACCTGCACGTTGTCAGGCCGGGCGACAGCTGCCGTGCGCGGCGGTGGGCTGGGCGGGACCGATTGGGAGACGGTGGCGGCAGCAATGGCGGGGCGTAACCGCTCCTGCGCTGTGCCGCAGTACCGGGACATGGTCAGCAAGGCGTTCGACCCGCTGCTGGCGGCGCGGTCGGCGCTCTACGGCTACCCGACACAGCTGCCGTCGGCGGAGAACATCAGCAGGCAGTACTTCACCGGATACATGGAGTTTGAAGAGGTGCCTGTCTGATCTACCAATGGAACGGTGGCATTATTCCCCTCAACAACAATTGTTGAGGGGAAGCGATGTACATCGTGTTAGCCGTTCTTGGCATCCTGGCTGCCATCGCGGGCCTGCTAATGCTCACCCAAGGGACTATGGGAGTAGGCGCGATTGCGTTCGGCGTTTTCCTGGTCGCGTTGGCTAGATTAGTTCAGGCAGAGCGCCATCACTCAAAGACTATGGGCGAATAGCCGATCAATCGGCGCCCAACCAAAAGCCCCGCCTCTTGCGGGGCTTTCTCGTTTCTGGAGCCGACATGTCCCTGTATACCCTCACCGTCGATCTGCTCATGAAGACGGGCTCCTTCGTAAAGGACGCCGGGAAAGCCGAGCGACAATTCTCGCAATCCATGGATCGGATGCAGGCTGTTGCAAGAAGGGCCGGAACCGCCATCGGCTTGGCAATATCGTCGGGCCTGACCAGTACGACTGCAGCAGCCGTCGCGTGGTCCCGCCAGGTTGCTGAACTGAGCGTGCAATATGATCGCCTTGCTGCTCTTTCAGGCACCAGTTCCGAGGCGTTCCAGCGAATGGCGGCTGGAGCGACCGTGGTGGGGATCAGCCATGAGAAGTTGGCGGATATCCTGAAGGACGTGCAGGACAAGATTGGTGACTACGTCCAGACGGGCGGTGGCGCCATGAAGGACTTCTTTGACAACATCGGCAAACGCACTGGCGTAACCGCCGAGCAGATGCGGAAGTTGTCCGGGCCTGACGCTCTGGGTCTGTACTTTAAAAGCCTAGAGCGGGCGAATCTGTCGCAAGCCGAGCTGACCTTCTACATGGAGGCCATTGCCAGTGACTCGTCGATGCTGATTCCGCTCCTGCGAAACAATAGCGCTGGATTTCGACAGTGGGCAGACGCTGCGGAAGCGGCGGGTGCGATCATCGACGGTAAAACCACGAAGGCTACGGATCGTCTGCGCGAGATGACCCAGCAGGCAGATCTCGCGATGATGGGATTGAAGGTCAGCGTGGCGGAAGAGCTGTTGCCGACGTTGAACAATCTGACTGAGTTCATGGCTTCACAGCAGACCCGGAACGCCTTCGCAACCGTTACAAAGTGGGCCGCAGAGTTAACGGGGCAGATGGCTGATGGCGCGGTCCAGATCGTGAATCTGATATCGCGGTATGCAGATCTTCAAGCGCTTGAAGGCGCGACGCCTAGCGCGCTGACCGGCGCTACCGAGGACGCTCTGAACGAACAAATGGCCGACTTGTTCGCACGGCGGCGCTTGCTCCTTGCGGTTGAAGCGCCATCACCGGAACGAGATAAGGAAGCCGATCGGTTGCTGGCAGAGCGACTGCGAATCCAGCGGGAGCTTACGCGCAGGTATGGACCGCAGGTCACGGTTCTTGAGAACGGGCAGAGGATGCCTGACTCTGCTCTAAAGCCAGACGCCGTCGGCTACCGACCCACCGGAAACATCGACAAAGGGGCACGAGATAAGACTGACGCGGATGCCAAGCGCCGTGCAGCGGAGGTCGCCAGATACCATCGTCAGGCGCAAGAAGCGGCTGGGGCGATGGAGGGCCCTTTGGCCGAGGCCATGGGTAAGCACCTTGGCAACATGTCCGAGTACAACAGCCTGCTCGCGGAGGGGAATATCGCGCAAGCCGATGCCAATGTGCTGATGGCTCAGAGCGCCCTGGAATACTCCAAGGTTGCGGCCGAAGTGAACAAGGCCCTGGCCGGCCCCGAGGCACTCCTTGCGACGATGGATGCCGAGGTCGCCATGCTCGGCAAGGTCGGTCGTGCGCGCGAGCTGTCGCGGCGCGAAATGATGAACGAGCGGGACATGCGGCAGGAGCTGCAGAAGGCGGTGGAGGCCGCTGGCGGCAAGGAGGCGCTGGCGCTATCCAAGGGGGCGGCGAGCTACGAGCAGTACGAGCAGTCCATGCTGGCCGCGGCGCGGGCATCGGCAGACCTGTCCATGCGCGCTGAGGAGGCAGCGGCCAACGTCGAGGCATGGGCCGCGATCGTGGTGGGCGGGGTGAGCGATGCGGCCGATGCCATGGCCGACTTTGTTGCCGGGGGCATGCGCGACTTCGACAACCTGTGGGACGACCTGAAGGATGCCGCCAAGCGCGGGCTGCGTGACCTGGCGCGTGAGTTCCTGCAGCAGAAGATCGTGATCCCGATTCAGACGCAGATCCTCAACGGGATGAACGGGCAGGGTGGTGGCTTGAACCTGCAGAGTCTGATGGGGTTGTTCGGCGGCAATGGCTCTGCGGCCGGCGGCCAGAACGTGAGCACGGTGGCCGGGCTGCTTTCCAAGGGCCAGGGCCTGTTCGGGTTCGGCCGTTCCGCCGGGGCCGCAGCGGGAACCCTGACAGGCTTCGGCGACGTGACCAGCATGGCCGGGATGACCGGTTCCAGCTTTTCCGGGTTGATCGGTGGTGGCAGTGCAGGAGCCGGCGGGGGGGCGGCGGGTGCAGGCGCTGCTGGCTCGGCAGCGGCGGCGGTTCCCATCATCGGCTGGATTGTCGCCGGCATGATGAAGAACGCCCAGTTGTTCGACCAGGGCTGGAACATCGCCAATGGGGAGAGCTGGGCCGGCAAGATCGCCACCGCCGGGGCTGTCGGCTTGGCCGACAAGGGGTTCCGTGCCCTGGGCTTCAACGACAAGGTCGCGTCGATCCTGTCTGGCTCCAGCATCCACGCCAAGCTGTTCGGTCGACAGGCGCCCAAGGTCACAGGCCAAGGCATCACCGGCAGCTATGGTTTCGGTGGGTTCGACGGCCAGAGCTATGCGGATATCAAGGCCAAGGGCGGCCTGTTCCGCAGCGACAAGAAGTGGACGCAGTTCGGCGCGCTGGATCCTGGCATCGATCGCACGTTCGATATGGCGGCGCGGCAGGTGCGTGGTGCTGCGACCGATCTGGCCAAGCAGTTGGGTGTGGACCTGACCCAGAAGCTCGGCAGCGTGCGGGTAGACCTGGGCAAGCTCCAGTTGTCGGCGGACTCGACCGAGGCCAAGGCGCAGCTGGAGGCTTACCTCAGCGACATGACCAATCGGTTGTATACCGAGGCGGTCAAGGCGGCGGGGTTCGGTGGCCAGCTCGACGGCTACTTCGAGTCGGCGGACGTGTTCACCGCACTCAGTGCGTCGATCGCGCTGGCCGTGGGCAATGCCGATGAGCTGGGCCGAGCACTCAACGGGCTGGAAGTCGACAAGGTCAACAAGGCGGTCGACTACTTCCAGGACCTGGCCGGCGTCGCCGGCACGGACTTGGCCACCCAGGTGCAGAAGGTGACCGGGCTGCTCGGCAACTACGCCAGCCTCATGGCCGACGTGAGCACCCAGCTGATGACGGCCAACCTGACGCAGTACCAGTCGCAGGCGCTGTCGATCGAACGCACTTACCGCCAGCAGGTGAAGTCGGCCAACGACTACGCCAAGGCGCTCGGCTTGTCCGGCGCCCGCGCGGAGGACCTGGCCAAGATCGAGGCGCTGCGTGCCACCAACATGGGCAAGCTGCAGGCGCAGATCGACAAGGACAAGAAGGCCACGCAGTACGGCCTGTCGATCAGTGACCTGTCGCCGCTGGCGGACCAGGAGAAGCTGGGCGAAGCGATGAAGGAGCTGGAGCGGGCGGTGTCCGGTGGCGACACCAGCGCCGCGCAGGCGGCCGCTCAGGCCGCACTGGGCTTTGGTCGGAACCTGTACGCCAGCGGGCAGGACTACAACAGCCTGTACGGCCGCGTGACCGGCCTGATTGATGGCATGAAGGTCGGGGACCTGAACCAGCAGGACGGCACCAGCATGGGGGCGCTGGCCGACGCCATCGAGGCGCTGCCGGACAACTTCAGCCGGGCCGTGTTCGACCTGGTCGTGAACAACGACGCTCAGACGCAAACCACCGCCGCCGTACAGCAGAGCAACGCTCTGCTCGCCGAGCAGAACCAGCTGCTCCGCCAGCTCGTGTCTACCACTACCCAAGGCGTACGCAACGCCAGCAGTTCAGCGCTGCGCGAAGCACTCAACGCGAGGTAATCAGCAATGCAAGCAAGGAAACTCACGCTGGTGGAAATCGGCGTGGGCGGGCTGCCGTCCGCGTCTCCGGTGGCACCGCGCTATTCCACGTGGTTCCCGGTGCCCTTCAAGGCGCCGGACGTGCCGCCGGCGAACGGGGTCAGCCCCACGCCGGTGGCCGATGGCGTCGTGCTCGAATGGGACGCGGTGGATCTGGAGGGCGTGATCTACGTCATCTCGCGCAGCGAGAGCCAGGACGGCCCTTGGACGGAGATCCACCGCACCACCGAGACGCGGTACGTCTACAGCGACGGCAGCGGCAAGACCTGGTGGTTCCAGATCACCCCGACCGTACGCGGCAAGACCGGCACCGGAACCGTGGTGGGCGTTGTTCCGCCCACCACCTCCAAGGACCTGGCCGAGCAGCAGGCCAAGCTGGCGGCGGAGATCAGTGCCCGCATCCAAGCGATCGCAGACGAAGCGGCTGCTCGCGCCGCCGGCCTGGCGCAGGCCGCACAGGACTTGGTCGCCGAGGCGCTGCTGCGGCAGCAGGGCGTGACCGAAGCCATGCAGGCGATCAGCGCCGAGGCCCAGGCACGGATCGATGCGCTGTTGAACGAGAAGATGGCGCGCGAGGCAGCGATCAGCCGCGAGGAGCGGCTGCGGCAGAGCGCCGATGAATCGCTGGCGCGCGCGGTGTCGGAGGTTGCGGCCGGCAGCGGGACGCAGTTCGACAGCATCAAGCTCTGGCCGTTCAATCAGACCATTGAAGGGTGGACGGGCAACGGTGCGCCAACCCTCGTGGATGGCTGGCTGCGGCCCGCCAACCACGCCACCGCGCCCTGGGTGCAGTCGCCGGTGGCCTTGGCCGTAGACGGCAGCGCATACCGCTTCGTGAAGTTGCGCGTAAAGCGCGTGGGCTCGCCGACGTGGAACGGATTCCTCCAGTGGATCACCACCACGGACCAAGCATGGAACACGCAGAAGCGTGTCGCTATCCCGGACCCGGCGTGGGACGTGAACGGCGTGGCCACCGTCGACGTGCAGGACATTGCGTGGTGGCCGGCCACGGTGGACGCGATCCGCCTGCAGATGGGGGCGGCGCAGACCGTCGCCAACTACTACCTGATCGACTACATCGCCGTCGGTCGTCCGCAGCCCGGCGCGTCGGTGGCGTTGGTACAGGAAGAAACCCAGGCGCGTATCACCGCAGATGCCGCTGAAGCTCTCCAGCGCAACACGCTGGCCGTTCAGATGCGTGGCAACTACACCGGAACGGATCCGCTGCAGCTGACTGCAGGGCTGGCCTACGAGGAGCTGAAGGCCCGTGTGGCTGCGGACTCGGCGCAGGTGCAGCGCATTAGCACGATGGAGGCCCGCATGCCGGCCGGTGCCGGTTCGCTGGCAACTGCTGCATCGGTTACGGCGCTGCAGGAGGCGACCGCCACCACCACGAGCGCGCTGGCTCAGTCGATCACGACGATCAACGCCGCATTGCCGGCGATGATTACGCAGGGCAGCAACATGGTCCTGAATGGCTCGTGGCAGTCAGGCAAGGACGTTGGTTGGACCTACGACCCGGGCGCAACCGGCACCAGCTGGCCGGCCACGGAGGGGCGTGCCGGTGGCATGTGTGTGCGCTTTGATCCGGGGGCCATCCGGCAGAAGGTTGCGTATGCCAATGGTCGCACCGCGATGCCGACGAGCCCCGGCAAGAAGTATCGCTATAGCTGCTGGTATCGCAGTACCCCGGACTTCAATGGCACACCGGGCAACAGCAAGATGCGACTGTCGAATCAGGGCGGTGAGCTGCTCGCGGGGGGAACGTTCTTCGTCGCGGACAAAGCTGCCTGGACCTACCTCAGTGCGGTGTACGCGATCCCGGACAACACGTCGATCACCGGGCTGCAGCTGGGCATCTATGCCGACAACACTGCCGGCACGTTGTGGGTTGACGATGTTGTGTTGGAGGAGGTGACCGAGCTGCTGGCGAATGCTCAGGCAATCTCGGACCTCAGCACGAAGGTGACGCAGCAGGGCGACACGATCACCTCCCAGGCAGGGCAGCTGACTTCGCTTCGCAGCGACCTGACCAACGTCTCCGGCAAGACGGACGCCAACGCATCGGCGTTGCAGACCCTGACCACCCGCGTGACTACCGCTGAGGGCAAGATCGATTCGACCTCGACAAGTGTCACCAAGCTGCAGAGTGACCTGTCTACGTCGATCCTCAGCGGCGCTAACCTGATTCAGGACGGGAGCTTTGAGACGCGTAAGGCGGGTGACGCCTATGGGATAGGGCGCATCACGGACACGTTCGCGCGTTCCGGGACGAAGGCTCTAAGCCTGACCGCCACGGGGGCGATCCGCGACGTGTCCCTGATCGAGTTCCGTACGAACGGCAGCCGCGTGTTCTACGCGGAAGTCTGGGTCCGCAACGATCCCGCGAACCCACTGACCACCGGATCGGGTGACGGCACTGTCGGGCTGCAGGCCACCGTGCGCCGCAACAATGGCACGGTGGCCTATCCGAACGTCCAGGTGATTCCTGCAAAAAACGTGGGGTCGGAATGGACCAAACTATCCGGGTACGTGCCCGTGGGGGACGACGTTTGGAGCTTCATCGTCCGTGCCACAATCCGCGGCGGGGTGACCAGCGGCGACGTGATCTACGACGACGCGTTCGTCACCGATGTAACCGACGCGTACACCGCCCAGCAGGGGGTCAACGCCACTGCAGATGCCGTGACCGGCCTGGCCACCCGTGTTACGGGCGCAGAGAACAAGGCTGCGGCGCAGGCCGAGCAGCTGACCGTCCTGTCCAGCACGCTCAATGCATCCTTCAACCGAGGCGAGAACCTCAACGTCAACGCGATGTTCGACGGTGACATGGCGCCGTTCGTCAAGGGGAACAGCAATCAGCAGAACGGTGATGTTACCTGGGTCCCTGGTGGCGGCCAGCAGGGCAGCGCAATTCAGATGGTGCACAAGGCAGGTGCAGCCGGTTCGCCGTTCGTTTACGCCAACGGCGGTCGCTGGGTTCCACTGAAGACGGGGCGCACCGGTCGCAAGCTGCGCACGGTGATCGTCGCCAAGGTCGTGTCCGGTGGTGCAACGCTGACCGCGCGCTGCCGGGCTCGGGATACCACAGGCGAGGGCAACAACGACCAGACCACACCGAACCTCACGAGTTCCTGGCAGCGTTTTGTGCTGGAGCACCCAGTGGGCGACGCCCGCACTGAGGTAATGAGTCAGGTGTGGATCACCAATCGCGGATCCGGCGATGCGACGGTGCTTATCGATCGCATCGAGTTCTACGACGTGACCGACGAGCTGCTGATCAGCGCCAACGCATCAGCAACGGCAGGGCTGATCACGGCGGTGAACCAGCAGGGCAGCAAGCTGGACGCAACTGCGCAGGACTTGGTGAGCCTGAAAACGCAGGTAGGCAACGTCAACGCTACCGCGTTCAATCAGATGCAGAGCACGGTGCAACAGCACGAAGGCAAGATTAACGCTAACGCTTCGGCTATCCAGAGCGTGCAGGCGGGTCTCAGCGGGAAGGCTGATGCCACGGTTGTGCAGGACATGCAGGCGACCGTGCGCAATTTGGGTGGTCAGAGTAACCTGATTCCTAACAGCACCTTCCCGGGGTGGAGTCCTTCCGGCTGGACATGGCTGTCCAACGGCTACCACTGGCATGCTCTTGGTAATCCGACCGGTGGCAGCGATTGGAATCCACCGGGTGTCTTCGGGCTGGGATCCGTCAGTGGCGAGACTATTCCCAATAACGCAGGCGATTACTTCGCCACCAACACAGACATAGCAGTGGAGGCAGGAAAGACCTACTGCGTATCGGCATACGTAGCTTGCCATCGCTCGAAAGTTTACCTATACGCGGAGTTCTTCAATCAGGCTGGGGATATCATCGCCCAAATTGGTTGCCCGGAAGTAGTAAGCCACCAACCGAGCCCGGTTACCTTGGATAGCCTGCGTCGAGTGTTCGGTATCGCCAAGGCCCCTCCCGGGGCTGTCAAAGTTCGCGTAGTCGGCCTCGTGCGAGGCACTGGGGAAGCAAACCCGTATTGGTGGATTTTCCGACCGATGCTTTCTCAGGTTGAAGAGGGTGCCACGCAGCCGCCCCCGTGGTCTTCCGGTGGAATGGAATCGAGTACCGAGTGGTCGGTGAACATGCGGGCGGACGGGTATATCGCGGGCGTTAAGTTGGGTATCCGCAATCAGACTAGCGAGTTCAATATCCTCGCCGACACGTTCCGCGTGTCCTCGCCCTCGGGCGGCCAGCGGACGGAGTTCAGCGACGGTCATTGGCGTTGCTTCTACCCGAACGGGCAGCTCGCCACACGTGTGGGTTATTGGCCGTAGCAGGCCGGCGGGAGGCATATGCCCTCCCGCCAATCAACAGAGGAGCAGACGCATGCCCGCAGGCATCCAGACCTTCAACCCTGACGGGTCGTTGGAGATTGATTACACGACCCGCTTGGGGTTGTTCATTGGCACGGTTCAGACCGACGCTGTGCACGGTAATTCGACTTGGGTGGGACCACTGCCCCCTGGGGATTTCCTCTTCTATGTGGTGCCTCCGCCGGCACAGCCTGGTCGCACGCCAACCGTCTGGTACTCGGATGGCCGGGTCTACTGGGGAACGGATGTGGATGCCAACGGGCAACCAGTCTTCTCCCTGGTCCCGGCAACTGTGCTGTACGGAGTGCACTGATATGCCAGCAGGCTTTGAGGCGTACACCCCATCTGGAACAGTGCAGGTCCGCAGCGACCTGCTCAACTTCCACCTGCGCCACAAGTTCGATATCAACGAGGCGGGCGCCGTTGCCTACCAGGTGTCGGGAATCGTAGTAACCCGGTACGTCACGCGTGACTTTCAGGCCAAGAGCCCGGTGGTTGCCGTCACGGGTCCGAACAACAACTTCGGGCTCAGCGTGATTCTGACCAATCTCGGCGGCAACAACTGGCGCGTGTCAGCCTACACAGGTTCATCGTTTGTGTTCGGCACGGTGTGGGTATACGACTCGGTTGTGACTGGAACGCCGGGCAAGACCGGCATCGAGGTGTACCGAGAGCACACCGGCGAGCTGGCTTTTGCTTCTTGGGCAAAGCCCCTTCGGATCGTAGGCGTGACAACTGCCCCGTTCGGGGCGGCAGAGGGCGCCTACATGCAGGTCCCGGCTGGTCGGCGCTACGCTGTGATCTCGTCTCGTTCGTGTCAGCGGATTGAGCGTGGCGTGGGCTTCCGCTTGACCGGGCCGCAGGGCGATGGAACGGGCGCAGCGGGGTCGGGACGCTTTTACTATGCCGGGGCGACTGCCCTGATCCCGCAGTCCGACAACGCCACACAGTTCAGTGCATCCGGCCACTTCGTGCTGATCGACGTGACCGGCCATTGAACTTCGTACAGGCAGCGAACAGCCGGAGGTTCTGTCGTGCTTCGGTCAAGGCTATGCCACGGGTTGTAGTAGATCCTCGCGGTTGTTCCGCGGCGTGTTCACCGCCCGGGTCACCCGATAGGCTTCCATCGCCGGCGGCTCGCTGGCCAGCAGCATCGCCATCGCATCGTCCGGACTAGCGGCCATCCACTCATCGATCTGGCCGGCATGCAGCCACACCGGCATGCGGTCGTGAATGTCGGCCGAGACGCCACTGCTGTCGCCGGTGATGACGGTGAAGGTGCCCAGGTTGCCCTCGGGCAGCAGGGGGCTGGCGTCCTCCCACAGGCCAGCGGCCAGCAGCGGCCCGGTAGCATGGATGAACCAGGGATCCTTCTTCTCGTCGATCGGGCTCACCGACCACTCGTAGTAGCCGGCCATGGGGATAACGCAGCGGCGCTTCTTGAAGGCCGACCGGAACGCCGGCTTGGTGGCCACCGTCTCGATTCGGGCGTTGATGGTCGAGCCCTGCAGGCCCTTGGCCTTGGCCCAAAACGGTAGCAGCCCCCATGCCAAGCGGGTGACCTGCCGGCCTTCGCCCCGGTCCAGGATTACCGAGGCGCGCTGTGTCGGCGCGAGGTTGTAGCTGGGCTGGATCTCGGCCAGGCCGGGGCAAGGTCAGCCAGCCCCGGCTGGCCGAAGTCGACAACGGGCAGCTGGACGAATCGGCCGCACATGGCAAGTCAGGCCGGCATCGCTTGGGGTAGCGTGTGCCCCAGCACGTGGTCGCACTCAACCAGGCGAGCATTGCTGACGGCTTGACGCTCGCCGCATCCGGCGCACGCGAGTAGCGTGCCGCCTGGCATGGTCTCCAGCTGCGGCGCCTTGGCATGAGTGATGTGCTTGCAGTGGTTGCAACGGACGCTGATTGCGCTGACGCAGTGGAGGTTGCCATCGCGGTCGCGTACTGCATCAAGATCGAGAACGTAGAAAAGGCCTGTATCTGGCATTGCTAGCTACCGGAAATTTTGCGCATGCTGCCCTTTGTGACGCATGCATCTTGTGACGGAGGTCCGAATTCAGCAACACCCGAACCTGACGCGTTCAGGACAATTCGAGCACCTCACGCTCACATGAGCCCGCTGCTGCTACCGTGGTCCTTCATCAAGGAGGTGCGCAATGCCCATCAGGGCGGTTGTATACGTGAGCAGTGCCGGCGAGGAGATCGCCGGCGACAAGCTGGGCCTGTCCAACGGAAAGCTGGATCAGATTGTGGACGACGCGGCTCGGTTCAACCGTAATGCTGGGGTTACGGGGGTGCTCCTCTTCGATGGCGAACGCTTCCTCCAGTACCTGGAGGGGCCGGAAGACGGATTAGCGGTGGCGTACTCCCGCGTGCTGGGTGCGAGCAGCCACAACGGCATCGTGGAGCTGCAGCGGGGCCGGGTGGGACAACGCCGGCTGCCGTTCTGGCCAATGAAGTGGCTTCCAGTCGAGCCAGAGGAGCTTAAGCGCGTGGCCCATGCGGACTGGACCAGGTTCAATCAGCGCGGCGACGCCCTGGCATCCTACGCGACGGCGATGGATCTCTTGGTTGCGTTAGTCGAGCCCTACGCGATCGCAGCCTAGCGCGTGCTGTTTGGCTCGCCGATTTGCTCGGTTAGCACTGTAAGGGCCTGTTGGAAGGCGGCGGCGAATAGCTCGCCGCCATCGTCTCGGTGCTTCGCCGCGATATTGGGCAGCAGCTGAAGCCAGGCATCGGAGAGCTGCTCACGCGCTGGATGGCTGAATACCGCCATGCGCAGGCCGTACTCCAACGCTTTGATGTAGGCACGGTGCACTTCTATTGCGGCTTCGCAGCAATGGAGTCGGTCGAGCAACTCCGGTGTTCGATCATTCATTTTGGATCCTCAGTATCAAGTGGTTCGTCGGGCTCTGGATCAAAGAGTGCCAGCAGGCGTTCACGACGTCGCTGCTCAAGCCAGTGATGCCAGATCTCCATTTCGTCCATCAATCCTGTAGCTCCGCAAGCAGGGCACGTAAGCGTGGTTCCCGTTGGGTCCATTTGAAAGCCTGCACCCTCAGTCATCGACGACCTGAGTCCACAGTTTTTGCAGGTTGATCGCACCTGTTCCAATCGGATGATTGCCCCATTGGGCGCAAGCAGAGGCAGGATCGAGTGGACCCTGAAGGCATTGGGAGGGTGCATGGCCGTGCCGCTTGAGGGCTGGACACGGGAGCAAAGGATTCTGCGCCGGAGAAGAGCCGTGAGACCTTACTGTGCACGCCCTGAAGTGAACGCTTCATCACAGCGGGCTGAGCGGTGGTGTGCCTTCGCAGGATCTGCGACGGCCGGTCGTATCCTTCCGGCCATGTATTCCTCCCACGGCTTCCGCACCGCCCCGATTCCCTCTGGCTGGGTCCAGACCGGTGAGCGCTGGGCGCTCTGGTACAACGGCCGCGAGACGGCCAGCGTCACGCCCGACGGCGGCCCTGGGGTCCGGCTATGGATGGAAGGCCAGAAGATGTGGCAGGTGAAGGAAGTGCGCGCCGCCAACGTCCGGCAGGCGAAGCGCTACGCCGAGCGCTGGTGTGCGGCCAGGCTGTATCCCGAGCTGCCGCTGCGTGAGGCCGTCGCACGGCTGACCGACAGCACCCCGATCCAACCCGAGCCGCAATTGCCCGGCCTGCCGCCGACTCGTGAGCAGCAGCAACAGGCCCGGCGCCTAGCCGAGGCCGGGCGGTTGGAACTGGCGCGGATCAAGGAAGCGCTGGAACCGCGCCGACCGCCGAAGGAGACCAAGCCCAGGGCGAGGGATCCGATGAAGGCGTGGGTCAAGGCAGGTAGAGAGCAGCTGTCCCGCGCTCGAATCTGATCCCCCGTTCAGGGGAGGCGGTCGACTCAAACTGCTTGCCACACTTGCCCTTTCACCAGAGAGAGCAATGATGAACGCTACCAATCGAAAGACCGCCAGCTTCGGAGTGCCGTGGGAATCGGCCTACGGGTACGTACAGGCCGTCCGCGTCAACAACACGATCTTCGTGTCCGGCCAGCTCTCGCACACGCCGCAGGGAGAGCTGGTTGCACCGGCGGAGCTGGGGGCTGACGGCAAGCCCGCGAACTTCGACACCATGGAAGCCCAGATGAGGCGGACTTACGAGAACGCCCAGGTGCTGCTGGCAGAGCTGGGAGGGTCGCTCGCAGATGTGGTCGAGGAAACGCTGTTCGTCATCGACGTTCCGGCGGCCTTCGCGGCAAGTGGCAAGGTTCGGCCGGCCGTGTATGGCCAGCCGGTGCCGCAGGTGGCCAGCAACCTGATTGGAGTCTCGGCGCTGGCTTTCGCCGAGCAGCTGATCGAGATTGCCTTCCGGGCAGAAGTGCAGAGCTGAGGGCACGGGCAGGCTCAGCCCTGCCATGCGGTTACGCTCGGAAGAATTCCTTTAAGGCCTGGAGGGCAGAGCAGCGGCGCTGCGGCGCTTGAGCGCTCCAGAAAACTCCGGCATGGCTCCTTGCGACACAAGGGCTACGGCATGTCTGCTCCAGAAATCAGTTCAATGCAAGTCTTTGATTCGGTTCCAGAGTCAGGCAGACTTCTAAGCCTGCGCCCTCTTGCAGATAAAAAAATGCCCCCGCAGTTGCGGAGGCATTTTTGTTTAGGCTTCCAGCTCAATTGGTCGTTGAGCACTGCGTTTCTTCGCGGGACTCCTGGCCTTCGGTGCTCTTGATGATCGAAGTACAGACCACACCTGTCTGACCGCCCACGTTTCCAACTGAGCCTACGAACACAACCCCCAAATTTCCTACGTGCTGAACGAAGCTAGTAAAGTCGTTTGGGTTGTTGAACGTGTATTCCCTGTAGCTGTTAGACCCACCTGTCACTTCAGTTTTCGTGGACGGAATGACGTTGCCGCTAGAGTCGCGAGTCTCGTTCTTCAGGCGTTCCCACTTCTTCGCAACGGGATCAAACACTAGTGTCGCGTAAGAGTTATCGCTCGCCACTAGCCTGATTGATATGTCGATCTTCGAAAAATCGAGAAGGCTGAACTTCAATGCCGACAGAAAATCCAACAGCGTCTGACCGTGAGCTTGTGGAGTGGTTCGCGCGTATTCCGAAAGTGCGAAGTCGGCCGATGGGTTGTTCACTACGTCGTACATCGAGCCTGGCAGCCCACTGGCCATTGCGATGATTTGCCCATTGACCACAAGCGCTACAGAAAAGTACTGCAGCTCAGTGGCCGGTACTGGGACCTCGGTAGCCGTCCCGTAGCTCGTGCCGTCAGGTATCTGATCCGGGATATCGCCCCCGCCAGCATCCACGGTCACGATGAACTTCTTCATGAAGTTGTCGGTCTGGTTGATGACGTACACCTCGTCGTAGGTGTACCCGTTTTGAGCGGCCTGCATGATGGCCCACTCCTGCATTTCCGGCCCGGAGCATCCGTCGCATCGCAGGGTGGTGGCTTGCGCTTCCGTTCCAAAGGCGCCGGCGGCGAGTAAACCCATAGCCGCTATGATCTTCGCAATCTTCATTCACTGCTCTCCCTAGTCTGTCTCCGCCAACTCCTAGCAGCCGGATGGCTGGGCGGATGGTGAATGTTTCATGAACTGTACATGTTGTCAAAGGCGCATGTCCGCGGAGGAAGAGTTGCTGGATCTCGCGCATCGGCTATGTACTTCCGCTCCTCGAATCAGCGCTGCGTGGGTGCTGGTCCTGGCCAATTCGGCACAGTGTTGGCACAGGCCATTCTGGAAGCATTGGTACATTTGGACTCGTCGCCCCCCTCCTAAGGGGAAGGTCGCCCGTTCGAATCGGGCCGGGGTCACCATCTGCTACAGCCGCATGGCAACCGCTCGCCGGACGGCAGCGGCAGGCAGTCCTCCCCAGACAGCCCAGCGCCGCCGCCGCGCAGGCCATGACGCGAATCCACGTGGGCGTGGCTGCCGGTCACGCGCCCGATCAGTCGCGAAAACACCCGCTTCAGAGGGCGGGGCAACGGGAAACGCGCCGAGGCCTTTGAACACGCGAAACCGGGCTGGGCTGGGTGCGGCGGCACACGGGGCGTGATGGAGGCGCGTCTGGAATCTATTGCCCTATGGCAGATCCCAAATGCGGCCGCGCAGCGTGTAGGCCTGGCGCAGATGACGCACCATGAACGCCATGAGCCCCCAGCTTCGCCCCGTCCAGCCGTCGCACTACGCCATCGTGGCCAACTGGCCTGAATCAGCCGAGGCGACCCGGCGCTGGGCAGGCCCCGGTGTGCCGTTTCCCCTGCTGCCTGAACGGTTCGCGCAGGTGCTCGAACTCGGGTCGCGCCCAGGCTGGGCGCTGCTGGACGAGCAGGGTACCTGCGTTGGATTCGGCCAATACTGGATGACTGACGCCCGCACCGCACATCTGGGCCGCATCATCGTTTCCCCGCTGGCACGCGGGCGCGGCCTTGGCCGGCTGCTCATGCAGGCATTGAGTGCACAGGCCCTGGGCCAAGCGGATGTGCAGCAGCTCACCCTGCGCGTCTATCGTGACAACACGGCTGCCGTGGCGCTGTACCGGGACCTCGGTTTCCAGCAGGTTGAAGCGTTCTCGACCCCCGACCTTCTGTTCATGCAGCGCACCTCGGGCTGAACGCTGCTCCGGCGTGGCGGCCTTCAGGGCACACCATTGCCCGCAGGAAAATTGCAAGCCGTTGGGGCGTCAGGGATGAGGGCCGTCGAGCGCTTGACCGGCCTTCCTCAATCCTGCTTCAGCAGCTCCACCAGCTGGCGCAAACGATACGGCTTGGGCAGGAATTCCACCTGATCGGGCAGTGGCGGCAGCTGCGAGCGCGCGTATCCGGATGAGAGGATCATCCGCGCCTGCGGCTGTTCGCGCGCCACATGCTCGCTCAGCTCGATACCGGACATGCCGTTGGGCATGCTGACATCGCTGAACACCACGTCGAAACGTGCGTCGCCTTTCAGCAACGCGGCAGCTTCATGGCCGTCGGCGGTGGTGGATACCTCGATGCCGAAATCGCGCAGGGCCATGCCGATCATCTCGCGCAGATCGTTCTGGTCCTCCACCATCAGTACGCGGATCGGTTCATCGGTCATCGGTTGCATCCTCTGTTGCGGGGAGTAGCAGGCTGACCGTGGTGCCGACACCGGGGGTGGTGGACACATCGACGAAGCCGCCGCTCTGGGTAGTGAATCCGAACACCTGGCTCAGGCCCAGGCCGCTGCCCTTGCCGATGTCCTTGGTGGTGAAGAAGGGCTCGCTGGCCCGCTCGGCGATGTCGGCGGCCATGCCGTGGCCTTCGTCGCAGACGCTGAGGGTGACATAGCCGCGTTGCAGCGTGGTGTCCGCATCCGGGTCGAGGCGATGTTCCAGTGCGGTGCCGATCAGGATGCGGCCGCCATCGGCGGTGGCCTCCACGGCATTGGCCACCAGGTTTGCCAGGGCGGTCTGCAATTGCATCGCATCGGTGCTCACCTGCGGCAGGCCGGGGGTGAGATGGGCATCCAGCGTCACCGTAGGCGGGCAGGCGCGTTGCAGGTCCGGCAGCCACTGCCGCACCAGCGTATTGACGTCCACCGGTTCGCGGATCAGGGTCTGACCGGTGCTGAAGGCCAGCAGCTGGCGGGTCAGCAGCGCGCCACGGTCAGTGGCCGCCTGCGCGGCATCCAGCAGCTCGGCGGCGCGTGCATCGTCACCGCTGACGCGCAGCGACAGCAGGTCCAGCGCGTTGCCGATGGTGGTCAGCAGGTTGTTGAACTCGTGCGACAGGCCGCGGCTGAGCCGGCCGACCGTTTCGAACTGCTGGGTATTGCGCAGCGCACGCTGGGCATCACGCAGCAGCCGTTGCGCCTGCCACTGCTCGGTGATGTCACGGGTGATCTTGACGAAGCCGAGCAGTTCGCCCGCTTCGACGACCGGCTCGATGACCACGCTGGCGCGGAACGACGAGCCGTCACGGCGTACCCGCCAGCCCTCGCTGGCGACATGCCCTTGTTGCGCTGCGACGCGGAGCAGGCGCTGTGGTTCGCCAGCCTCGCGGTCGCTGGCCAGGTAGAAGCGGCTGAAGTGGGTTCCCACCACTTCGTCGGCTGAATAGCCTTTGATGCGTTCGGCGCCGGGGTTCCAGCTGCAGACGATGCCTTCAGGATCAAGCAGGTACAGCGCATGGTCGCGCACGCTGTCGATCAGCAGTCGCAGTTGTCGGGAAGGGTCCGTCAGCACGGACGTCGTAGAGGCAGCTGCGTCCACGTGTAAATAAGTGTTACCCCTGTGAGGGACGTGAAGCTAGGCAGTCAAGTGTGAAGGATGCGTGCACACCTGACACGTGCCATTTGTCCTGTGCGGCTGAATGCGACACGGAGTACCATCTTCCACCCTTTGCCTTCTGGAACCGACCTGCATGCGTCCTGGTGCGACTACGCGTGACCGCTGGATCTGGATGACGTCCGCTGTGCTGCTGGCCGCGACCATCGCGTTGGAACTGGTCATCCCGCTCGGCTATGCCGTATGGCTGGCCTACTTCCTGGCTGTTGGCGTCACGGTGTTCCAGCGCAGCGCGCGGGCGCCGTTCGTGGTGGCCCTGCTGTCCTGCCTCCTGCTGGTCATCGGCTTCAACGTCGCGCCCGCCAGTTCCAACTCGGCGTTCTCCTTCGTCAACCGGACCATTGGCGGCTGTGCCTTCCTGATGATCGCACTGATCGTCTCGCGCGCGATCCAGGCCCGGCGCCAGGCAATGCGCGCGCTCTGGCTGCAGGAAGCCGAGAACGCGGTGGCGATGAGCCTTCGCGGTGACCTGGGGCCGGAACAGATCGCCGAGGCTGCAGCGACAAGCCTGGCCGCGCAGCTCGGCGCGGAGGTAGGTGCGGTCTACCGACTGGAAGGCGGGCGGTTGCAGCTGACCGGTGGCATCGCCTTGCCTGCGGGAACGCCAGCGTCGCTGGCCCTTCACGAAGGGCTGGCCGGGCAGGTCGCCCGTGATGAACGCATCCGCCACCTGCACGGCGATGATGCCGCCGTGCTTGAACTGCAGACCAGCCTCGGCCGGTTGCCGGTGCGCGAGCGCATCCTGGCGCCGATCAGCAGCGATGGCGCGGTGGTCGGGGTCATCGAGCTGGGTCGCGCCAAGGTGGGCGGACTGCGTGACCTGGATCGCGAACTTCTGGAGCGCTGTGCGGAGACCGTCGGCATGGCGCTGCGCGCATCGCTGCTGCGTGCGCAACTGGTGGTGCTGCTGGAAGAGTCGCAGCGCCAGGGTGAAGAGCTGCAGGCCCAGCAGGAAGAGCTGCGCGTGGCCAACGAAGAACTGGAAGAGCAGAGCCGCAGCCTGCTCCAGTCGCAGAGCCACCTGGAAGAACAGCAGGCCGAGCTGGAACAGAGCAACGTGCAGCTGGAAGAGCGCACCCACGAGCTGGAGGCGCAGAAGCAGGCGCTGCTGGTGGCGCAGAGCCAGCTGGTGCGCAACAGCAACGAGCTGGCCGCGACCTCGCGCTACAAGTCCGAGTTCCTGGCCAACATGTCGCATGAGCTGCGCACGCCGCTGAACAGCTCGCTGATCCTGGCCAAGCTGCTGGCCGACAACAAGGATGGCACGCTCACCGAGGAGCAGGTGAAGTACGCGCGTGCGATCCTCTCGTCCAACAACGACCTGCTGGCGCTGATCAACGACATCCTGGACCTGTCGCGCATCGAGGCCGGCCACGTCGAACTGTCCGATGAAGTGGTGGTGGTCGAGAGCGCGCTGCAGCGCCTGCGCGAGACCTTCGAACCGATGGCGCGGCAGAAGGGCCTGGCGTTGCAGATCGAAGCCGACGCGCTGGCACCGACCCAGCTGGTGGTCGACAGCCAGCGGCTGCAGCAGATCCTGAAGAACCTGCTGGCCAACGCAGTGAAGTTCACCGAGCATGGAAAGGTCAGCCTGCACGTGCGTGCCGGCGGCAACGGCCGCATCCGGTTCGAGGTCTGCGACACCGGCATCGGCATTGCCCGCGAGCAGCTGGACGTCATCTTTGAAGCCTTCCGCCAGGCCGACGGCAGCACCCGCCGTCGCTACGGCGGTACCGGGCTGGGCCTGTCGATCTCGCGCGATCTGGCCGAGCGCATGGGCGGTGGCATCCAGGTCGACAGTGAGCCCGGACGCGGCAGCTGCTTCATCCTGGAGCTGCCGTTGCAGGGTGCGCCCGCCGCGAGCGCGGCTGACGCTGCCGAGGGTCCCTTGGCAGCGCCGCCGGCGGCACCGGCCGTGCTGCCAGCCGCGCCTGTGCGCGTTGCGAGCGCGGCAGCGCCGGTCACTGCGACGGCCGGCGTGGCCGACGACCGTGGTCGCCGGCAGCGCGCCGGTCGCCTGATCCTGGCGGTGGAGGACGATGCCACGTTCGCCGAAGCGCTGGTGGCGCTGGCCCATGAACTGGACTTCGACTGTGTGGTGGCGGGCACGGCGGAAGAGGCGCTGGCCTTGGCCAGCGAACTGCGCCCGAACGGCATCCTGCTCGATATCGGCCTGCCCGATGTGTCCGGGCTGAGCGTGCTGGAGCGCCTGAAGCGCAACCCGGATACCCGCCATATCCCGGTGCATGTGGTCTCGGCCACGGATCGCAGCCAGGTGGCGCGCGAGCTGGGCGCGATCGGGTTTGCGATCAAGCCGACCACGCGCGAGCGGCTGGTGACGGCCATCGAGCAGCTGGAACAGACCAGCCAACGCGACGTGCGGCGGCTGCTGATCGTCGAGGACGACAGCGAGCTGCGCCGCAACCTGGAACTGTTGCTGGGCCGCGACCAGCTGCAGATCGTCGCGGTGGGCACCTTGGCCGGCGCACTGGAACAGCTCAGCACGGTCACGTTCGACTGCATGGTGATGGACCTGTCGCTGCCCGACGGCAGTGGCTACGACCTGCTCGAGCACATGGCCGGCAACGACGATGTCGGTTTCCCGCCGGTGATCGTCTACACCGGTCGCGCGCTCAGCCGCGAGGAAGAGCAGCGCCTGCGTCGCTATTCCAAGAGCATCATCATCAAGGGCGCACGTTCGCCCGAGCGCCTGCTGGACGAGGTCACCCTGTTCCTGCACAGCGTGGAGGCCAGCCTGCCGACCGACCAGCAGCGCCTGCTGCGCGAGGCGCGCCGTCGCGATACTGTGCTCGACGGTCGGACGGTGCTGCTGGCCGAGGACGACGTGCGCAACATCTTCGCACTGTCCAGTGTGCTTGAACCGCTGGGCGTGACCCTGGAGATCGCGCGCAATGGCCAGGAAGCGGTGGATCGCCTGGCCGAGCGCGAGGTCGACCTGGTGCTGATGGACATCATGATGCCGGAGAAGGATGGGCTGGCCGCAATGCGCGAGATCCGCGCGCAACGCCACCTGCAGGACCTGCCGATCATCGCGCTGACCGCCAAGGCCATGCCGGACGATCGTGAGCGCTGCCTGCAGGCCGGTGCCAACGACTACATCGCCAAGCCCATCGACGTCGACAAGCTGGTATCGCTGTGCCGGGTCTGGTGCTCGCGGCAATGAACGAGCAGGCCCTGTTCGACCTGGAGCTGAAGGTGCTGCTGGAAGCGTTGTACCAGCGCTACCACTACGATTTCCGCAGTTACGCGGTGTCGTCGCTGCGCCGACGGATCCGCCAGGCCATGCAGCGTTATGAGTGCGGGCGGCTGGCCGATCTGCAGCACCGCCTGCTGCACGAGCCGGACCTGTTCGCGCAGGCGATGCAGTTCTTCACCGTGCAGGTCTCGGAGATGTTCCGTGACCCGGCCTATTTCCGTGAGCTGCGCGAGCAGGTAGTGCCGGTACTGCGCACCTATCCGTCGGTGAAGCTGTGGGTGGCCGGTTGCAGCACGGGCGAAGAAGTCTGGTCGCTGGCGATCCTGTTGCACGAGGAAGGCCTGCTTGAGCGCAGCATCGTCTACGCCACCGACATCAATCCAGCGGCGCTGGCCACCGCGGAAGCCGGGGCTTATGGCATCGACCGGATGGCGCAGTTCAGCCGCAACTATCTGGCGGCCGGTGGCGCCGCGTCGCTGTCCGATTACTACGCCACGGCTTACGATGGCGCGGTGTTCGATCGGCAGCTGCGCCGCAACGTGGTGTTTGCCGACCACAGCCTGGCCACCGATACGGTGTTCTCCGAAGTACACCTGGTGTCGTGCCGCAACGTGCTGATCTATTTCAACCGCGACCTGCAGGACCGCGCGGTGGGCCTGTTCCGTGAAGCGCTGGTGCACCGCGGCTTCCTGGGCCTGGGCAGCAAGGAGTCGCTGCAGTTCGGGTGCCACCACGATGCGTTCGAGGTCTGTTCGCGCGAGCATCGCCTGTACCGGAAGGTGGCCTGATGGCCACGCCGACACCCCCGGCCGTACTGGTGATCGGGGCTTCGGCCGGTGGCGTCGCGGCCCTGCAGGCGGTGCTCGGCGCGCTGCCCGCGACGCTGCCGGTGCCGGTGCTGGCGGTGCTGCACCTGCCACGTGATCGCAGCAGCCGCATCGCCGAAGTGCTGGCACCTTACTGCGCGCTGCCGGTGCGCGAGGCCGAAGACAAGCAGCCGTTGCTGCGTGGCACGGTGACCTTCGCGCCGCCGGATTACCACCTGCTGGTGGAAGACGCCGGCTCGCTGGCGCTGTCGGTGGACGCGCCAGTGCTGTTCTCGCGCCCGGCCATCGATCCGCTGTTCGAATCGGCAGCGGCCGTATTCGGCGACCAGGTGCTGGCCCTGCTGCTGACCGGCGCCAGCAGCGATGGCAGTGAAGGGGTGGCCGCAGTGCGCGGCGCCGGTGGTCGAGCCTGGCTGCAATGTCCCGAGGAGGCCGAGGCATCGATGATGCCGGCCTCCGCCCTGCAGCACGCTGGTGCCGATGCCGTGCTGCCCCTTGAACTGATGTGTCGTCGCCTGAAGGAGCTGTTTGCATGAACCTGTTGCCGCCGGACCCTGCGCAGTCGCAGTCCCCGGTCAACCTGCTGATCGTCGACGACGTGCCGCAGAATCTGGTGGCCATGCAGGCGCTGTTGCAGCGCGAGGGCGTGAACCTGCTGCTGGCCGGTTCGGGCGCGGAGGCGCTGGAGCTGCTGCTGGAGCACGAGGTGGCGCTGGCGTTGCTCGATGTGCACATGCCCGAGATCGATGGCTTCACCCTGGCCGAACTGATGCGCGGCTCGCATCGCAGCCGCACGGTGCCGATCATCTTCCTGACCGCCTCGCCGGACGATCCGCTGCGTGCGTTCAAGGGCTACGAAACCGGTGCGGTGGATTTCCTGCACAAGCCGGTGGCACCACAGGTCATCCTGAGCAAGGTCAACGTCTTCATCGAGCTGTACCAGCAGCGCCAGCTGCTGAAGGCCCGCAACGAGGCGCTCGAGCGGGCGCTGAAGCTCAACGAGACGATGGCCGCCGTGTTGACCCACGACCTGCGCACGCCGTTGTCGGCGATCCTGTTGTGTGCCGACAAGCTGGCGCTGGAGCTTCCGGCGAACAACAGCAGCGCGCAGCAGACACTGGCGCATCTGGAGGCCAGTACCCTGCGCATGGCGCGGATGGTCGAGCAGTTGCTGGACTTTTCGCGGATCCGCAGTGGTGGCCTGCGGCTGCAGGCTACCGCCTGCGACCTGCGTGAGGTCACCCGTGCGGTGATCGCCGAAGCGGGCAGTGCCCACGGTCAGGAGCGCATTCGTTTCGACGCCGTCGGCGACACGCGCCTGCAAGGCGACATGGACCGCCTGGGCCAGATCGCAGCAAACCTGGTGGGCAATGCGTTGACGCATGGCAGCGAGGCACACGTGCAGCTGGATGGCAACGATGCCCGCGCGGTGGTGCTGCGGGTGAGCAATGCCGGCCATATCGATGACGCGCTGTTGCCGCGCTTGTTCGAGCCGTTCAAGGCCAGTTTCCACCAGAGCAAGGGACTGGGGCTGGGCCTGTACATCGTGGATCAGTTCGTGCGCGCGCACGGCGGCCGGATCGGGGCGCGCAACGAGGCAGGCCAGGTCGTGTTCGAGGCCGTGCTGCCGCGGCGGTGGGACGGGGCGGGCGCCATCGCAACCTGAATTCTTCAGGGAACGGGCGGGCGTATTGAGACGGGCTCGTCCGCAACTGCTACCGTGCGTTCACACCCAGCCAAGGAAGCACCATGCCATTGCGCGCCATCGCCTACATCAGCCGGGCGCTGCCGGAGCTCTCCAGCCAACGCCTGCAGGCGCTGGTCGAAGACGCTGCGCGTTTCAACAAGATGGCGGGGGTGACCGGAGTGCTGCTGCACGATGGCAATCGTTTCCTGCAGTACATCGAGGGGCCGCCGGATGGCATCGACTCGGTGTATGAGCGCATTCTCCAGGCCGGCAGTCACATCGACATCATCGAGCTGGCGCGAGGCCGCCTCGGCCAGCGCCAGTTTCCCTACTGGTCGATGCGGGCGTTGCCGGTGGAGGCAGCGCTGCTGCGCCAGTTGTCATCCAGTGACTGGGCCGGTTTCAGCCGGGCGCTGGAGGGGGGGCGCGCGGCGCCGACACCGGTCGACCTGCTGGACACGGTGGTGCAGCCGGCGCTGCATGCCGGCTGACATTCAACCTCACGCCCGGCCGCAGTAGGCAGCGTGCAGGGCCTGCAGCACACCCAGCGCAGGCCCTTCGACCACCCGATAGTGGATCGCCTGTGCCTCGCGCCGGGTTGCCACGATCTTCATCGCGCGCAGTACCGCCAGGTTCTGGGACAGCGCCGACGCGCTCAGCCCGGTAAGCGCCTGCAGCTCCGCTACTGCCGCCTCGCCTTCGACCAGGCGGCACAACACCCGCAGCCGGGCGGGGTGGGCCAGGCCTTTGAGCAGCGTGGCTGCCTCTGAAGCGTGTTCGGCCATGGCTGCGCCGTCGGGCAGGGACCGGACCATGTTGACTCCTTTGTTTAGGATGATCTAATTTAGAGTAGTCTAAATTAAGGAGCAATTCCATGTGCGGTGACGAAGAGGGTGGGGCATGAACCTGCCCTGGGGTGCGGTCACCGGCGGCGCCTTGATCGGTGCCGCTGCGGTGCTGTTGCTGGCCAGCATCGGGCGCGTGGCGGGCATCAGCGGCATCGCCGCGGGCAGCCTGCGGGCAGCCGAAGGCGAGCGTGGCTGGCGCTGGGCATTCCTGGCCGGCCTGCTGGCATCGGCGGGGCTGGTGCTGTGGTGGCAGTCGGTGCCCGCGGCATCGCCACGCGCACTGCTGCGTGATGCATTGCCGGCCTGGCAGTTGGTCGGCGCCGGCCTGCTGGTCGGCTTCGGCACCCGCTTGGGCAGCGGCTGTACCAGTGGCCACGGCGTGTGTGGCCTGGCGCGCGGTTCGAAGCGATCGTCGCTGGCGGTGCTGTTATTCATGGCGTTCGCGATGCTGACGACCTTCCTGGCCCGGCACGGTGGAGCCCTGGCATGAGTCGTCCGAGGGCTGCTGCCGCTGTAGCGGGTGCGCTGTTCGGTGCAGGCTTGGCCCTTTCCGGCATGACCGATGCGCGTCGCGTGCTCGGCTTCCTTGATGTCACCGGGGATTTCGATCCCACCCTGCTATGGGTGCTGGGGTCGGCGCTGCTGGTCAGTGCGGCCGGCCAGCGCTGGGCGCTGCGGCGCGCGCGGCCGTGGTTCGCGATGCGCTTCCAGTTGCCCACCGCGCGCGATGTCGATACGCGTCTACTGCTGGGCGCCGCACTGTTTGGTATCGGCTGGGGATGGGCCGGCTACTGCCCGGGCCCGGCCATCGCGGGGCTGGCGGCGGCATCGCGCGAGGCGCTGTGGTTCGTGCCTGCCATGGTCCTGGGCTTCTGGGCGCACGATCGGTTCGTGCGCTGAGGCTTCACTCCGGTGTCACCCTGGATCGGATCAGATCATGCATCACGGGGAAAAGGAGCGTAGTGCATGGCACGGATGAACTGGAAAGGAAAGATGATGCTGGCCGTGGCGTTGGCGTCCGCGACCACGCCGGCACTGGCCTGCACGCGTGCGGTGTACCTGGGTGACAACGGCGATGTGATCACCGCGCGCTCGATGGACTGGAAGGTCGATGTGGCGACCAACCTCTACATACTGCCGCGCGGCATTGAGCGCACCGGCCAGGCCGGCCCGAAGTCGCTGGCGTGGACCGCGCGCTACGGCAGCGTGGTGGCCACCGGCTACGACGTGTCGACCACCGACGGCATGAACGAAAAGGGTCTGGTGGCCAACCTGCTGTGGCTGGTCGAATCGGAGTATCCGCAGAAGCGTGGCAGCAAGCCGGGCCTGGCGATTTCGCTGTGGGCGCAGTATGTGCTGGACAACTTCGCTACCGTCGAAGAGGCGGTCACCGCGTTGAAGCGCGAGCCGTACTCGATCGTCACCGACAAGGTGCCCGGCGAAGACCGCCAGGCGACGCTGCACCTGTCGCTGTCCGATGCCAGCGGCGACAGCGCGATCGTCGAATACATCGGCGGTCGCCAGGTGATCCATCATGACCGGCGCTACCAGGTGATGACCAACTCGCCGATCTTCGAGCACCAGCTGGCGCTGAACAGCTATTGGCAGCAGATCGGTGGCACGGTGATGCTGCCCGGCACCAACCGTTCCGCCGACCGCTTCGCCCGCGCCTCGTTCTACATCAATGCCATTCCCAAGTCCGAAGACCCGGTGATGGCGCTGGCCAGCGTGTTCAGCGTGATCCGCAATGCATCGGTGCCGTATGGCATCACCACGCCAGGCGAGCCGAACATTTCTTCCACGCGCTGGCGCACCGTAGCCGACCACAAGCGGCGGTTGTACTTCTTCGAGTCGGCGTTGACCCCGAACACCTTCTGGGTTGATCTGAACAAGGTCGACTTCGGCGGCCAGGTCCTCAAGCTGGACCTCGGCAAGGACCAGCGCAACACCTTTGCCGGCGATGCGCTGGGCCAGTTCGTACCCAGCGCACCGTTCACCTTCCTCGGCGTCGACGGTTAGTTCGACGCCTGGCTGGAAGCCGGATAGACCGCCTGGATCGTGCAGCCGCCGTGGGTGTACTGCGGCAGCGGCGCCAGTGCATCGTTGCGCAGGTCACCCTTCTCGAATCCGGCGGTAAGGATGCGATCGCCCGGATTGCCACAGATCAGGCCGTTCTGCATGCCGGAGTGGAAGCTCAGCTGTGGCGCACGGTCGAGCTGGCGGCAGTGGCTGCCAAGCTCCACGCGATAGTAGCGGTGACCACCATTGCGATGCGGATTGGTCTCCACCAGCATGCCCTGCGGGTCGGACGACCACGCGCGCACGTTGCGCGTGGCAAAGCAGTACGACGGCGAACCACCGAAACTGCGGCGGATGTCCCTGCGCTCGCGGATGGTCAGGGCGGGCAGGGTGGCCATGCGCAGGCGGTCGCTGTCGCGGGCCACGTTGGCGTAGTCGCGATCCTGCACGGGGGTCACCGCGCTGATCGCGCAGGTGCGGCCATCGACCACCACACGCTCGCTGGGGCGACCGCAGGCCCAGCCAGCGGGCGCCTCAAGTTTCAGCGTGGTGGCACCGCGGACGCCGGGGCACTCCTCGCTGAAGTCGATCCGATAAGCCTGGCCCGAGGCGGCTCGCAGGGCGATTGAACGCGGTGACGCCTGCTCCACTTCCTGGACGCCGACCGCGTCCATGCAGTGCGGCGCCGGTGGGGTACGTTCCTGCGCGGAGGCCGGGGCGGTGAGCGCCAGGCCGAGGCTGGTGGCAAGCACCAGGGACAGCTGCTGATGGGTCATGACCTGCACTCCCTGCGTTGGATGACGGACCGACTATAGCAGCGGTTTGCACGGCCGTTGTTACACGCGCACACTGCCCGGATGGGCGCCATCTTCCATCTGCGGCACTACGGGCAGGCCACCGGCCTGGACCGCCATGACTACGCGCAGTGGGTTCTGCCGCTGCAGGGCGAGCTGCAGTTCGAGATGGAAGGGCGCGGCGGTCGGCTGGACCTGCTGCAGGGGGCATTTGTTGCTGCCGGCGAAGCGCATGACCAGATGGCGGACGGCCCCAATGGTTTCGTGATCGTTGATTGTCCTCCAGGCGTGCTTGATGACGGCACGCAGGAGCATCTGTGCCGGCAGCGCTGGCTGCATCTGCCGCTGGCGTTGCGCCGGTGCCTGGCCGACGTGCAGACAGGGCAGCCGATGCCGGCGCTGCTGCCGCAGCTGCTGCAGGTGTTTGCACCGGCGGGCAGTGGCGCGCGCATGCAGGGCCTGTGTGCGGCGGTGCAGGCCGATCCCGGCCGGGCCTGGCCGGTTGCCCGGATGGCCGGATTTGTCGGTGTCAGCGAGAGCCGGTTGCACGCATTGTTCCAGCGCGAGTTCGGGCTGAGCCCGCAGGCCTGGCTCAGCGCGTGCCGGCTGCGCTGGGCCAAGCACCAGCTTCGCACCAGTACGGCGCCGATCAGCGATATCGCGCTGGCCGCAGGCTATTCCGAGCAGAGCGCACTGACTCGTGCGCTGCGCCGCGAGTGTGGCCAGACCCCGGCTGCGTGGCGCAGGAGCGCCGGCTGATCTATAGAGCCGAGCCCACGCTCGGCTGCCCTTATCTGCACAGCGGCCAATCGCAGCCGAGCAGTGGCTCGGCTCTACAGAGTTGACAAGGCAATAGCCTGGGTCAAGAGCCCCTACCGGCCAGCGCTTACACTGCGCGGCCTGGTCTCTCTCCCCCGAAGAACCCGAATGCGCAACAACCCGATGGCCCTGGGCATCGCCAATGGCGTTGCCGCTGGCGCACTGTGGGGCGTGGTCTTTCTCGCACCTGCCGTGCTTCAGTCCTTCAATGCGCTGCAACTGTCCGCTGGTCGCTACCTGGTCTATGGCCTGATGGCAGTCGCCCTGCTGCTGCCGCGATGGAAGCGGCTGGCACCGCGGCTGGGCCGTGCCGAATGGATCGGCCTGCTGTGGCTGAGCCTGGCAGGCAACCTGGTCTATTTCCTGCTGCTGGCCGTGGCGGTGCAGTGGGCTGGTGGCGCTGCAGCCTCCTTGATTGTCGGCCTGATCCCGGTGGTGGTCACCCTCGTTGGCGTGCGCGAGCAGGGGGCGGTGCCGCTGAGGCAGCTGCTGCCGGCGCTGGGCCTGTGCGTGCTCGGCGTGGGACTGGTTGGCTGGGAAGCGCTGATGTCCGAGCATCTGGCCACCCCGTGGCGGCAGCGCCTGATCGGCCTGCTGTGCGCGTTCGGCGCGCTGTTCTCGTGGGCGCTGTACTCGATCGGCAACAGCCGCTGGCTGGCGCGCAGGCCGGACCTGTCCAGCCATGACTGGTCGCTGCTGACCGGCGTCACTACCGGCGGCCTGGCCCTGCTGCTGGTGCCGATGGCCTTCATCGGTCACACCGGCAGCCATTCGGCGGCGCAGTGGAGTGGGTTCTGGGCGATCAGCGCCGGTGTGGCAGTGGTGGCCTCGATCCTCGGCAACGCATTCTGGAACCGCGCCAGCCGCCTGCTGCCGCTGACCCTGACTGGCCAGATGATCGTGTTCGAAACACTGTTCGCACTGCTGTATGCCTTCGCCTGGCAACAGCGTTGGCCGTCGCTGCTGGAAGCACTGGCGATCGTGATGCTGATGGCCGGCGTGATGCTGTGCGCGCATGCCCATCGCACGCCGCGGGCGATCGCCGAACATGCCGGCTGAATCCGGTCGACAAGCGTGCTGATGCGCGCTTGGTCTCAGTTGCAACCAAATGTACGCACGTTAGCCGATGATCGCGGCAGTGGTCTTTTGCGGTGCAACACTTGACAGCAGGCCCATGCGCAGTGTTTTCTGTGCGCCATGGTCCTTAATGCCGCCCACGCCAGCCTGATCGCCCCCGCCACTGCGGGCCGTTCGACTGCGCCGGTCGCCACCACCACCATTACCACCACCACCGTCACCACTGCCCTGGTGCGGCCCGTCGTCTTCGTGTAACTCCCGAAAACCACGGCCCCGCACCATCCAGGTGGCGGGGAAACTCGACACCTGCATGCGACGGGGCCTCCTGCCGAGGTCTGCATGTCTTCCCACACCCCCGCCCATCCCGTTCCCCCGGCCGATCTGGCTGCGCCGTCCACTGTCGTGCACAAGTTCGGCGGCACCTCGGTGGCCGATGCCGAACGCTATCGCCATGTTGCCGGCCTGCTGCTGGCCCGCCCCGAACCGCTGCAGGTCACTGTCGTCTCGGCGATGAAGGGCGTCACTGACGCGCTGATTGATCTGGCGCAGCTGGCGGCCAAGGGCGACGAAGGTTGGCGCGAGGCGTGGCATGCCCTGCGCGCGCGCCATCGCGGCGCCGCCGTGGCGCTGCTGGGCGAGCAGGTCGGCGAGACGGTCGAATGGATCGACGCCCGCTTCGATCAGCTGGCCGAAGTGCTGGCGGCGCTGGCGGTGATCGGCGAGCTGCCGCGCGAAGTGCTCGACCGTGTGCAGGGCCTGGGCGAAGTGTTTTCCGCACAGCTGCTCGGCAGCCACCTGCGTGCCCTGGGCGAAGACTGTGCGGTACTCGATGCACGCGACGTGCTGGTGGTCGGGCATGGCGAACTGGGTGTGGATGTCGACTGGGAGTCCAGCGCGGACCGCCTGGCCAAGTGGCGCCTGCGGCATCCGCAGATGCGCCTGGTCGCCACCGGTTTCGTTGCCCGTGACCGCCATGACCGCATCACCACGCTGGGCCGCAACGGCAGCGACTATTCCGGCGCGATCTTCGCCGCGTTGTTCAATGCCGATGAACTGCACATCTGGACCGACGTCGACGGCGTGCTGTCGGCCGACCCGCGGCTGGTGCCCGAGGCGGTGCAGCTGGAGTCACTGAGCTACGACGAGGCCTGCGAGCTGGCTTATTTCGGCGCCAAGGTGGTGCACCCGCAGACGATGTCGCCGGCCATCCGCCTCGGCCTGCCGATCTTCATCCGCAATACCTTCCAGCCGGCGCATCCGGGGACGCGCATCAGCGCCGAGCGCTCGCCGCGCGGGCCGGTGAAGGGCCTGACCCTGAGCCCCGGCTTGGCCCTGTTGAACCTGGAGGGCACCGGCCTGATCGGCGTGCCCGGTACCGCCGAGCGCGTGTTCGCGGCGCTGCGCCAGGCGCAGGTGTCGGTGGTGATGATCTCGCAGGGTTCGTCAGAGCATTCGATCTGCTGCGTGGTTCGCGCCGCCGAAGCGGCGCGTGGCCGTGAGGCACTGCTGCATGCGTTCGCGCATGAACTGTCGGTAGGGCAGGTGCAGCGCGTGCAGGTCAGCGAGGGCGTCAGCGTGCTGGCGGCAGTGGGCGACGGCATGGCCGGCCAGCCCGGTGTGGCGGCGCGCCTGTTCGAGGCGCTGGGACGCGCGCAGGTGAACATCCTGGCGATCGCGCAGGGCTCGTCGGAGCGCAATATTTCTGTGGCGGTGGACAGTGCCGATGCCACCCGCGCATTGCGGGCCGCACATGCGGGCTTCTGGCTGTCGCCGCAGACGTTCGCGGTCGGTGTGATCGGGCCGGGCAACGTCGGCGCGGCACTGCTGGACCAGCTGCTGGCGGCCCGCCCGCAGCTGCTGGCCAAGGCCAATGTGGAACTTCGCCTGCGCGCGCTGGCCTCGCGTTCGCGCATGCGGCTGGAAGTGGATGGCCTGCACGCCGATTGGCGGGAGGCATTGCAGGACGCGGGCGAGCCCAGCGACCTGGATCGCTTCACCGAACACCTGCTGGCCGCGCACCTGCCGCATGCGGTGGTGATCGACTGCAGTGGCAGCGCCGAGGTGGCCGAGCGCTACGAGGGCTGGCTGGCAGCCGGCATCCACGTGGTGACCCCGAACAAGCAAGCCGGTGCTGGCCCACTGCCGCGCTACCAGCGCATCCGCGCTGCTGCGGCGGCCAGTGGTGCGCGCTTCCGCTACGAAGCCACGGTGGGCGCGGGCCTGCCGGTGATCACCACGCTGCGTGATCTGGTCGATACGGGCGACGAGGTGCTGGCGATCGAAGGCATCTTCTCCGGCACGCTGGCCTGGCTGTTCAACCGCTTCGATGGCAGCCAGCCGTTCTCGCAGTTGGTCGCGCAGGCGCGGTCGATGGGCTACACCGAGCCGGACCCGCGTGACGATCTTTCGGGTGTGGACGTGGCGCGTAAGCTGGTGATCCTCGCCCGCGAGGCCGGCCACGCGCTCAGCCTGGAACAGGTACAGGTGGAAAGCCTGGTGCCGGCGCTGCTGCGCGACGGCAGCGTGGATGACTTCATGGCGCGGCTGGGCGAGTCCGATGCCAGCCTGCTGCAGCGGTTGCAGGACGCGCGGGCGCGTGGCGCGGTGCTGCGCTACGTGGCACAGCTGGGCGCTGACGGTGCCTCGGTGGGCCTGCAGGAACTGCCCGCCGACCACGCCTTCGCCAACCTTCGGTTGACCGACAACGTGGTGCAGTTCCGTACCCGTCGCTACTGCGACAACCCGTTGGTGGTGCAGGGTCCGGGTGCGGGTCCGGAGGTGACGGCAGCGGGTGTGTTCGCGGACCTGCTGCGGGTCGCCGCCGGTGAAGGAGCGCGGCTGTGATCGCACGTGCGTTCGCGCCTGCCTCGGTGGCCAACGTGGCAGTGGGCTTCGACATTCTCGGCCATGCCATTGCCGGTATCGGCGATACCGTGAGCGTGCGCCGCATCAACGAGCCTGCGGTGCGCATCGATGCGATCCGTGGCAGTGCTGTCGCGCTGCCACTGGACGCAGCCGGCAACACCGCCGGGGCTGCGCTGATGTCGCTGCGCGAAGGCCTGGGCCTGGATTTCGGTTTCGCAGTCGAGATCGACAAGGGCATCCCGTTCGGTTCCGGCATGGGCGGTTCGGCAGCGTCGAGTGTCGCGGCCCTGGTCGCCGCCAATGCGCTGCTGGATGCGCCGCTGACGCGCGAGGCGCTGTATCCATTTGCGCTGGATGGCGAGGCGGTGGCCAGTGGTGGCCGTCACGGTGACAACGTGGGGCCATTGCTGCTGGGCGGGCTTGCACTGTGCACGGCCGACCGCCTGCTGCCGATTCCGGTACCGGCTATCTGGCACAGCCTGCTGGTGCATCCGCACGCGGTCCTGGAAACACGCCGCGCACGCCAGGCGCTGCAGGGCAGCTATGCGCTGGGTGAATTCGTGGCACAGAGTGCGAACCTTGCGCTGGTACTCAGTGGCTGCCATCGCAGCGACGCCGCGCTGGTCCGCGCAGGCCTGCGTGATGTGCTGGTGGAGCCTCGCCGCGCCGGCCTGATTGCGGGCTTCGAGGCCGCACGCGATGCGGCGCTGTCTGCGCATGCGATGGGCGCGGGCATTTCGGGCGCTGGCCCCAGCGTGTTCGCCTGGTTCGAGGACGCCGACCAGGCCCGCGCCGCTGCCGCACCGGTGCAGGCGGCATTCGCCGCCGCCGGTTTCGACAGCGATGCCTGGGTGTCGCCGCTGGATGCACCGGGAGCCCGCTTGTGCTGAATCCTTCCCCTTTACTGGATACCCAACCTATGCAATTTGTTTCGACCCGCGGCCAGTCCCCGGCCGTCGGCCTCAGTGCGGCGATCGCTGCAGGATTGGCGCCCGATGGTGGGCTGTATGTTCCGCAGGTGCTGCCGGCGCCACGTGAGCTGCAGGCCGGCGCAACGCTGGCCGATACCGCCGCCGATCTGCTGGCACCGTTCTTCGCAGGTGATGCTCTGGAGGCAGCGCTGCCTTCGATCTGCCGCGAGGCGTTCGACTTCCCGGTGCCACTGCGTGCACTCGGCGACGGTGACCATGTGCTGGAGCTGTTCCATGGGCCGACGGCGGCGTTCAAGGATATCGGTGCGCGCTTCCTGGCCGGTACGCTGTCGCGGCTGCAGGACGGCAAGGACCGTGATCTGACCATCGTCGTCGCCACCTCCGGCGATACCGGCGCCGCCGTTGCCGCGGCCTTCCATCGCCAGCCCGGCGTACGCGTGGTGGTGCTGTATCCGGATGGCCGCGTGTCACCGCGGCAGGCGCATCAGCTCGGTTATTTCGGCGACAACATCCAGGCGCTGCGCGTGGCCGGCGCCTTCGACGATTGCCAGGCGATGGTCAAGCAGGCACTGGCTGACCGCGAACTGCAGGCGCAGGTGCCGCTGAGTTCGGCCAACAGCATCAGCCTCGGCCGCCTGCTGCCGCAGATGAGTTATTACGCGCATGCGGCGTTGTCCCATTACGCGACGCATCGTCGCCGGCTCAACCTGGTGGTGCCGACCGGCAACCTTGGCAATGCGATGGCGGCCGTGCTGGCGCGCGCGCTGGGCGTTCCGATCGGGCAGATCGTGCTGGCCACCAATGCCAATGCGGTACTGCCGGCGTACTTCAACGGTGGCGACTACCAGCCGCAGGCCAGTGTGGCCACGGTTGCCAACGCAATGGATGTGGGGGCGCCAAGCAACTTCGAACGCCTGCGCTGGCTCTATCACGGTGATGATGCCGAGCTGCGCGCTGCCTTCCGCGCGTTCTCGGTAGATGACGTGACCATCCGCGCGACGATTGCGGCGGCGCACGCCAGCAACGGCGAACTGTTCTGCCCGCATACGGCCACAGCGGTGAAGGTGCTGCAGGACCTGCGCGCGCGTGGTGCCAAGGGTGACTGGGCGGTGGTGGCTACCGCCCATCCGGCCAAGTTCGAGGCTGTGGTCGAACCGTTGATCGGCGAACCTGTGGCCGTGCCGCCTGCATTGGATGCGTTGTTGCAGCGGCCGGCGCACGCCGAACCGTTGGCCGCCGATTACGCGGCGTTGCGTGAGGTGTTGGCTCCCATGTAGACCCGAGCCATGCTCGGCTGCTGTTCGCGCACGGCGCGATGAGTCGAGCATGGCTCGACTCTACAATGCCCTTCGCGCAACACGGGTAGTGCCGGCCGCTGGCCGGCAACCCAGCCAACCGCGATGCGGTCAGATCAACCCTTCACCGGCCAGCGTGCGCAGCCCGTCCTCGTCGAGGATCTCCACCACGTTCAGGTGGGGCAGGGCAATCAGCCCCTGCTGGCGCAGCTTGGTGAAGGTGCGGCTGACCGTTTCCATGGTCAGGCCCAGGTGGTCGGCGATATCGCCACGCCCCATCGGCAGCGATACGCGCAGGCCGTCACCACCGAGCCTGGCCTCGCGCGCGGCCAGGCGCAGCAGGAAATCAGCCAGCTTCTCTGCCGGCTGCAGGCGTGCCAGCGCCAGTGCAGCGTCCTGCGCGGCATCCAGTTCCTGGCAGGCACGCTGCAGCAGCTTGCGCTCCAGGTGCGGGAAGCGGCTGCGCAGCGCCTTCATCTGCGGCAACGCGACGCGGCATACGCGGCTGTCGGCGATGGCTTCGATGTCGTAGCGGTGATGGTCGCTGCCACTCAGTCCGAGGTAGTCGCCGGGAAGCACGAAACCGTTGATCTGGCGGCGGCCGTCGGCCAGGGTGCGTACCAGTCGCAGTGCGCCAGCGGTCAATGTATAGACATGGTCGCGCTCTTCACCCGTGCGTGCCAGCGTGCTGCCCATGCTGACCTGCTGTGACACGGTGACCTGTTCCAGTGCCTGCACTTCATCGGGCGACAGCGCCGAGCACACCGCAAGGTGGCGAACCGAGCAGTGCAGGCAGTCCAGCGTGGTGCAGGACGGCGCGGCGGGATCGTTGGTGGCGGGCGGAGCGCCGGAAGGCCGTGACATGGTGCGGGGGCGTATCGCGGGCGGGGAGGGCCTTATGATACTTCAAGCGGCCGTTCGACCCTGCCCGAGGCGGGGGCGCTAGAATGTCGCCCCCTCCCACGTCCCGTTCCAGCAGGAGTTCCGCCCGTGATCAAGCCCCGTACCCCGCCCGGCACCCTTGAACTGCTGCCGCGCGAGCAGATTGCATTCCAGCGCATGCTGGACGTGATCCGCCGCAACTACGAGCGCTTCGGTTTCCTGCCGGTGGAGACGCCGGTGTTCGAACTGTCCGACGTGCTGCTGACCAAGTCCGGCGGCGAGACCGAGCGCCAGGTGTACTTCGTGCAGTCCACCGGTGCGCTGGCCAATGCGGCCGAATCGGGCGACCGTTCGCTGCCGGAAATGGCGCTGCGCTTCGACCTGACCGTGCCGCTGGCACGCTACGTGGCCGAGCACGAACACGAACTCACCTTCCCGTTCCGTCGCTACCAGATGCAGCGTGTGTACCGCGGCGAGCGTGCCCAGCGCGGCCGTTTCCGTGAGTTCTACCAGTGCGACATCGACGTGATCGGCAAGGACAGCCTGAGCGTTCGCTATGATGCCGAAGTGCTGGCGGTCATCCACGCCGTGTTCTCGGAACTGCGCATCGGTGACTTCAGCATCCAGCTGAACAACCGCAAGCTGATGCGCGGCTTCTTCGAAAGCCTGGGCGTGGCCGAAGGCGAGCGCCAGCTGGCGGTGCTGCGCGAAGTGGACAAGCTCGACAAGCGCGGCGCCGATTACGTGCGCGAGACGCTGGTCGGCGAAGGCTTCGGGATCCCGGCCGAACAGGTCGAGAAGATACTGGCCTTCGTGGCTGTGCGTTCGCAGGGCCATGCCGATGCGCTGGCGCACCTGGCCACGCTTGAAGCCGACGCCGGTTCTTCGGAGATCCTGCGTGCCGGTGTTGCTGAACTACGCGAAGTGCTGCAGCTGGTGCAGGCGCTTGGCGTGCCGGAAAGCGCCTATTGCCTGAATTTCTCGATTGCGCGTGGCCTGGATTACTACACCGGTACCGTGTACGAGACCACGCTGACCGACCACCCGCAGATCGGCTCCATCTGCTCGGGCGGCCGTTATGAAGACCTGGCCAGCCACTACAGCAAGTCGAAGCTGCCGGGCGTAGGCATCTCCATCGGCCTGTCGCGCCTGTTCTGGCAGCTGCGCGAGGCCGGCCTGATCGACGGCATCGAAGCCAGCAGCGTGCAGGCGCTGGTGGCGCTGATGGACGAGCAGGGCATGCCGCAGTCGCTGGACATCGCGCGTCGCCTGCGCGCCGGTGGGATCAACACCGAAGTGCAGATGGAGCCGAAGAAGATCGGCAAGCAGTTCCAGTACGCCGCCAAGGCGGGCATCCGCTTCGTGGTGTTGGCCGGTGAGGACGAGCTGGCGCGCGGGGTGGTGGCGGTGAAGGACCTGGTGCGCGAGCAGCAGTTCGAAGTCTCCCGCGACGAGCTGGCCAGCACTTTGCAGGTGGAGCTGGAGCAGTCGAAGGTGATGTAACGGCCATTGGCAGCATGCAGCGCTTCAACGAAACGCCCACCCACCGGTGGGCGTTGTCGTTTCCGGGCCCCGGCCGTGCCGACAGCTCGCGGCCATCTGTCGAAGGCGGGGGCGGTCCGAACCCCGCTTTGCCGCTGCTCCGGCCTGCGCGGGCGCAGGGCAGCAGCCCTGCCGCCCCCTCACCCCCCTATTTGACGCGTCGCGGAATGATGCGCTAATGTACTAACGCGCTATTACATTGATGCATGGAAACGACCCCGTGAAAGCCCGTCCCGACATTGCCGCCAAAGACCCCAGGGCCGACCTGGAAGCCCTGGCCCGGGCCTTTGCCGCCCTGCGCGAGCCGGAACAGGTCGAGGCCTTCCTGCGCGATCTGTGCACCCCCGCTGAGCTGGAAGCCATGGCCGACCGCTGGAAAGTGGTGCCGCTGCTGCAGCAGGGCGTGCCGTACCGCGAGATCCACGAGCGCACTGGCGTCAGCGTGACCACCACCGGACGGGTGGCGCGAACGCTCGAGCATGGCCATCGAGGCTATGCCGCCGCCATCGACCGCCTTGCTTCGCGCTGATCCGCGCCCCGTTCCGAACTTCGAGACCTCCCCCATGAGTGCAACCCAGGCAGCGCCGGCACGAGACCGGCTGCGTATCGCCATCCAGAAGAGTGGCCGGCTGGCCGAGCCCGCCCGCAACCTGCTCAGTGCCTGCGGCCTGAGCTGGCGCGAGAGCCGCGACAAGCTGTTCTGCTACGGCGAATCGCTGCCGGTGGACCTGCTGCTGGTGCGCGACGACGACATCCCCGGCCTGATCGCCGACGGCGTCTGCGACCTCGGCATCGTCGGCCGCAACGAGCTGGACGAACAGGCCGCGGCACGCCGCCAGGTCGGCCTGCCGGATGCCTACGAGGCACTGCGCGGGCTGGGCTTCGGCCAGTGCCGGCTGATGCTTGCGGTACCCGAGGAGTGGCAGTGGCAGGGACCGGCGCAGCTGGCCGGCACCCGCATCGCCACCAGCTACCCGGCCATCCTCAAGCAGTGGCTGGCCGAGCAGGGGGTGGACGCACAGGTGGTCGAGCTGTCCGGTTCGGTGGAAATCGCACCGCGCCTGGGCACGGCCGACCTGATCTGCGATCTGGTGTCCAGCGGCGCGACACTGCGCGCCAATCAGCTGACCCCGGTACACAACCTGCTCGACAGCGAAGCAGTGCTGGCCGGTGCAGTGCGCGTACCGGATGATGCGCGCGCATCGCTGCGCGCGATGCTGCTGCGCCGCCTCGACGGCGTGGTGCAGCGCCAGGACCGCAAGCTGCTGATGTTCCGCGCCAGCGAGGATCGCGTCGACGCGCTGGCGCAGCTGCTGGCCGATGCCGAGCCGCTGGTGCGGCTGCCGGCCGATGGCGGCGCGCTGCGCCTGCAGACCATGTGCCCGGGCCCGCTGAGCTGGCAGCGCATGGAAGAACTCGAGCGCGCCGGCGCGCAGGGCCTGATGGTGTTGAGCGTGGAGCGGTCGCTGGCATGAACCGTCTGACCTGGTCCCGACTTGATGAAACCGCGCGCCGCGCCGCGCTGACCCGCCCGGTGCAGACCGTGGCGCAGCAGACCCGCGACGCGGTGGCTGCGTTGATCGCGCAGGTGCGTGCGCAGGGCGACGACGCGCTGCGTGCGATCACCGCGCGTTTCGATGGTGTCGAGCTCTCGTCCTTTGAGGTGAGCGAAGCCGAATTTGCCGCTGCCGAAGCCGCCGTGCCCGCCGAACTTCGCCAGGCCATGGTGGACGCCGCCGAGCGCATCGCCCGCTTCCACGCCGCCGGCATGGGCAAGGGATACGCGGTGGAGACCGCGCCGGGGGTGGTCTGCGAACGCATGCTGCGTCCGATCGGACGGGTAGGGCTCTACGTGCCGGCCGGCAGCGCACCGCTGCCGTCCACTGCGTTGATGCTGGGCGTGCCCGCGCAGCTGGCTGGCTGCCCGCAGGTGGTGCTGTGCACGCCGCCACGCGCCGACGGAAGTGCCGATCCGGCAGTGCTGGTAGCCGCCCGCCTGACCGGCGTGCGGCGCGTGTTCAAGCTGGGCGGCGCGCAGGCGATCGCCGCGATGGCCTATGGCACCGCCAGCGTTCCGGCCTGCGACAAGCTGTTCGGGCCCGGCAACAGCTTCGTGACCGAAGCCAAGCAGCAGGTCGCGCAGGATGGCGCCGCCGCCATCGATATGCCGGCCGGTCCCTCCGAAGTGCTGGTGATTGCCGATGCTGGTGCCAATCCGGCGTTCGTCGCCGCCGACCTGCTGTCGCAGGCCGAGCACGGCCCGGATTCACAGGTGCTGCTGCTGACCGACGATGCCGCGATGCTGGCCGCGGTCGAAGTCGAGGTGGAGCGCCAGGTGGTCTTGTTGCCGCGCCAGCAGATCGCGCGCCAGGCCTTGTCGGCCTCGCGGTTGATCCAGGTCGATTCGCTGGAGGAAGCCTTCGCGATCAGCAACCGCTATGCGCCGGAGCACCTGATCCTGGCACTGCGTGATCCGCGCGCGTGGCTGGACAAGGTGCAGGCGGCCGGCTCGGTGTTCCTGGGGGATTACACGCCCGAAGCACTGGGCGACTACTGCAGTGGCACCAATCACGTGCTGCCGACCGCCGGTGCGGCGCGTGCCTACAGTGGCGTCAGCGTCGCCAGCTTCCAGAACCTGATCAGCGTGCAGAGCGCCAGCGCCGCCGGCCTGGCCGCGATCGGCCGCTGCGCGCGCATCATCGCCAGCGCCGAAGGCCTGGATGCACATGAACGTGCGGTCGCAGTGCGCATGGAGGTGGCAGCATGAGCACGGCGATCGATGACGTGCTGGGGCTGGTGCGCCCCGATCTGCAGGCCTTCGCTGGCTACAGTTCGGCGCGCAGCGCGGCGGTGCAGGGCGAGGTCTGGTTGAACGCCAACGAGTCGGCCTGGGCCAATCCGGCCGACGCGGCTGGCAGCAGCCGGCGCTATCCCGAACCGCAGCCGTTGGCATTGCGTGAGGGACTGGCGGCGCTGTACGGCGTGACGCCACAGCAGCTGCTGATCGGTCGCGGCAGCGACGAAGCCATTGATCTGCTGGTGCGCGCGCTGTGCGTGCCGGGCCGCGATGGCGTGCTGGTCACGCCGCCGGTGTTCGGCATGTACGCTGTCTGCGCACGCCTGCAGGGTGCCGCATTGATTGAAGTGCCGCTGGTGGACAGCGAGGATGGCCTGCGCGCCGACCTGGATGCGGTGATCGACGCGGCCAAGGCGCAAGGCGCCAAGCTGGTGTTCCTGTGCGCCCCGTCGAACCCGGCCGGCAGTGATATCGCCCTGGATGAAGTAGAGCGCGTGGTGGTTGCGCTGCGCGGGCAGGCGCTGGTGGTGGTGGACGAGGCCTATGTCGAGTACGCAGGGCGCGCATCGGCCATCACGCTTCTGGCCGCGCACGCCAATCTTGCAGTACTGCGCACCTTGTCCAAGGCGCACGCGCTGGCTGCTGCCCGCGTCGGCACCCTCATCGCCGCCCCGGAGCTGATTGCCGTGCTGCGCCGCTGCCAGGCGCCGTACCCGGTGCCGACGCCGTGCGCGGAACTGGCGGTACAGGCGCTGCAACCCGGCGCGCTGGCCAGGACCGCCGAACGCGTAGCCACGGTGATTGCCGAGCGCGAACGCCTGCGCGTGGCGCTGCCGGGCCTGCCCGGCGTGCGTCGCGTCTACCGCTCATCCGGCAACTACCTGTTGGTGCGCTTCGCCGATGCCCAGGCCGCGTTCGATACGCTGCTGGCTGCGGGCGTGGTGGTGCGGGACCAGCGCGCCGCGCCGCAGTTGGGTGATGCGCTGCGCATCAGCATCGGCAGCCCCGAAGAGAATGACCGCGTGCTTGCGGCCCTGTCGGCGCGGAGGGCCGCAGCATGACCCCGATCCTGTTCATTGACCGCGACGGCACCCTCATCGAGGAGCCGTCCGACTTCCAGATCGACGCCTACGAGAAGCTGCGCTTCGTGCCGCAGGTGATCCCGGCGCTGCTGAAGCTGCGTGACGCCGGCTACCAGTTCGTGATCGTCACCAACCAGGACGGCCTCGGCAGCGACAGCTACCCGCGCGCCAGCTTCGATGGCCCCAACGACCTGATGCTGCAGATCTTCGAGAGCCAGGGCATCACCTTCCGTGATGTGCTGATCGACTGCAGCTGGCCGCACGACAATGCGCCGACCCGCAAGCCTGGCATCGGACTGATGACGGCTTATCTGCAGGACCGCAGCATCGACTGGGCGCGCTCGGGCATGGTCGGCGATCGCATCACCGACCTGCAGTTCGCCGAGAACCTCAACATCCGCGGTTTCCAGTTGCGCACCGCGCAGTTCGGTGGTCAGTGGGACTGGCCGGGCATTGCCCACGCGCTGGCCGACGCACCGCGCACCGCCGTGGTCCAGCGCAATACGAAAGAAACGAAGATCCGCGTGGAACTGGACCTGGACCGTGCCGCTGATGCACGCATCTCCACAGGCCTGCCGTTCTTCGACCACATGCTGGAACAGATCGGCAAGCATGGCGGCTTCGCGCTGGACATCCAGGCCGAGGGTGACCTGCACATCGACGAGCACCACACCATCGAGGACACCGGGCTGGCCCTGGGCCAGGCCCTGCGCGAAGCACTAGGCGACAAGCGCGGCATCGGCCGCTACGGTTTCACCCTGCCGATGGACGAGACGCTGGCCAGCGCCGCACTGGATTTCAGCGGCCGCCCGTACTTTGTGTTCGAAGGTAAGTTCAAGCGTGAGCGCGTGGGCGATATGCCGACCGAGCTGGTGCCGCACTTCTTCCGTTCGCTGTGCGATGCCAGCGGTTTGAACCTTAACCTGCAGGTACGGGGCGACAACGATCACCACAAGGTCGAGGCCTGCTTCAAGGCGCTGGCACGCGCGCTGCGCCCTGCATTGGCCCGGCAGGGCACGGCACTGCCGAGTACCAAGGGGGCGTTGTGAGTGACGTCGCGCTGATCGATGCCGGTGGTGCCAACCTGGGCTCGGTGCGCTATGCGCTCGAACGTCTTGGCGCCAGCGTTCGGCTGGTGCGCGATGCCGATGGACTGGTCGGCGCGCAGCGGGTGATCCTGCCCGGCGTCGGTGCCGCCGGTCCCGGCATGCAGCGCCTGCATGCGCAGGGCCTGGTCGAGCCGTTGCAGCGGCTGGAAGTGCCGTTGATGGGCATCTGCCTGGGCATGCAGCTGTTGTTCGAGCGCTCCGAGGAAGCCGGCGTGGAAACGCTGGGGCTGATTCCCGGGGTGGTGCGCAAGCTGGTACCAGCCTGCGGCATCCGGGTGCCGCACATGGGTTGGAACCGCCTGCTGCCGCTACGTGAGTCGCTGCTGTTGCAGGGTGTACCCGAGCGGGCCAGCGCCTATTTCGTGCACAGCTATGCGGCGCCACTGAATACCCACACCGTTGCTGCCTGTGATCACGGCGGCCTGTTCACGGCCGTGGTGGAGCAGGGCCGCTACTACGGCGCACAGTTCCATCCCGAGCGCTCCGGCGAGACCGGCTCGCTGATGCTGCGCAACTTCCTTGAGGGCACTGCTGCATGAGTTTCATCGTCTACCCCGCGCTGGATATCCGCGACGGCCGCGTGGTGCGGCTGCGCCAGGGTGACTACGCGCAGGAAACCTCGTATGGCGACGATCCGCTGCCGCGTGCACAGGCCTTCGCTGCGCAGGGCGCGCAGTGGATGCATCTGGTCGACCTGGACGCTGCGCGTGCCGGTGGCTACACCCTTGCGCCGCTGCTGGCGTCGATCCGTGCGCAGACGCCGCTGCAGGTGCAGACCGGCGGTGGCGTGCGCGGCCGCGACGACGTGGCGCGCATCCTCGATGCCGGCGCCGGTCGCGTAGTGGTCGGCTCGCTGGCGGTGCGTCGCCCCGATGAAGTGGTCGGCTGGCTGGAGGAATTCGGCGCCGAGCGCATCACCATCGCGCTGGATGCGCGTCAGGATGCCCAAGGCCAATGGCAGCTGCCGGTGCACGGCTGGACCGAGAACGCCGGGGTGACCCTGGATGACCTGGCCCAGCGCTACGCACGCGCCGGCATGCGCCACCTGCTGTGCACCGACATTGCCCGCGACGGCATGCTGGCTGGGCCCAACATCAGCCTCTACCAGCACCTGGCGGCGTTGCTGCCGGGCGTGGCCGTGCAGGCTTCCGGTGGCATCCGCGACGTGGACGATGTGGCCGAGGCCCGTGCTGCCGGCTGCGGCGGTGCCATCCTCGGCAAGGCCCTGCTGGAGCAGCGCATGGACCTGGCGGAGGCACTGGCATGTTGAGCCGCCGCATCATTCCGTGCCTGGACGTGCGTGAGGGCCGCGTGGTCAAGGGCGTGCGCTTCCGCGATCACGTCGACATGGGCGATATCGCCGAGCTGGCGCAGCGCTACCGTGACCAGGGCGCCGACGAGCTGGTGTTTTATGACATCGGCGCCAGCCCCGAGGCGCGTTCGGTCGACGTTGCCTGGATCGAGCGTATCGCGCGACTGATCGACATCCCGTTCTGCGTGGCCGGTGGCATCGACAGCGTCGAAACGGCACGCCGCGTGCTGTTCTCCGGTGCCGACAAGGTGTCGATCAACTCGCCGGCGCTGGGGCGCCCGGAACTGATCACCGAGCTGGCCGACGAGTTCGGCGTGCAGTGCGTGGTGGTCGGCGTCGATTCGGTGCGCGAGGCCGATGGGCAATGGCGGGTGCGCCGTTTCAGCGGCGACCCGGACAAGACCCAGGCGGTGCGGCTGCGCACGCTGGACTGGATCGTCGAAGCACAACGGCGTGGCGCCGGTGAGATCGTGTTGAACTGCATGGACAGCGATGGCGTGCGCCGTGGCTACGATGTCGTGCAGCTGCAGCAGGCACGGGCACTCTGCCAGGTGCCGCTGATCGCCTCCGGTGGCGCCGGTGCGATGGAACACTTCGCCGAGGCTTTCGACCAGGCCGATGTGGATGGCGCGCTGGCCGCCAGCGTGTTCCACAGCGGTGCCATCGCCATTCCAGAATTGAAGCGCTACCTGCGCGGACAGCAGATCGAGGTGCGGGATGTCTATTGAAGTCAGGCCGTCGTCGGACGCATTGCAGGCGCTGGACTGGAGCAAGGGCGACGGCCTGCTGCCGGCCGTGGTTCAGGATGCCGACACCCTGCAGGTGCTGATGCTGGGCTATGTGAGTGCCGAATCGCTGGCGGCCACGCTGGCCATCAGCCACATGACGTTCTTCAGCCGCAGCAAGCAGCGGTTGTGGACCAAGGGCGAGCAGTCCGGCAACGTGCTGGTGGTGCAGTCGATCAGCGTCGACTGCGATGCCGATACTTTGCTGGTGATGGCACGGCCGGCGGGGCCAACCTGCCACACCGGTGCAGAGAGCTGCTTTGACCAGGCGCCGAAGGATTTCCTGGGCGGGCTGGGCCAGCTGGTGGCGATGCGTGAGGCGCAACGCCCGCCGGGCAGCTACACCACCAGCCTGTTCGAGGGCGGCATCCGCCGTATCGCGCAGAAGGTGGGCGAGGAGGGCGTGGAGACCGCATTGGCCGCCGTGGCGCAGGATGACGAGGCATTGCTGGGCGAGGCGTCGGACCTGCTGTACCACCTGCTGGTGCTGCTGCGCGCGCGCGGGCTGTCGCTGGATGATGCGCGCGCGGTACTGGAAAAGCGCCATCGTTGAGCGGCCGGCACGACCCGCCGGCAATGCAGCCGAGCATGGCTCGGCTCTACAATACCGCGTCTCTTTCTGCCGGATCTCCCTCATGAAACTGCCTGCCGCGTGGCTGTGCTGCCTGTTGCTGACCTCGCCGGCCTGGGCCGCGGACACCGTGGTCAGCGGCAAGGTGTATCTGGAGCGTGACGGCAAGCCTGGCCGCGGTGCGACCGATCCGGGCCTGGCCGGGGTGCAGGTTTCCAACGGCGAGATCATCGTCAAGACTGCCGCTGACGGCAGCTACAGCCTGCCGGTGCGCGACGGCCAGACCGTATTCGTGATCAAGCCTGATGCGTATTCCTTCCCGAAAGCGGCCGACGGCCTGCCTTCGTTCTGGCGGCACTATCGCCCGAACGGTTCGCCGGCGTTGAAGTACGGCGGCATCGCCGCGACCAGCGACGTCACCCGCAACTGGGATTTCGCCCTGCAGTCGGATCGCCATGACAGTCGGCGCGGCTTCCAGATGCTGGTGTTCACCGACTCCCAGACCGCGAGCCTGAAGGACATCGGCTACTACCAGCAGTCGATCGTGGCGCCGCTGGTCGGCCAGACCAAGGCGCGCATGGGCACCACCCTGGGTGACATCGTCAACGATGACTTGACGCTCTACCCGGCGATCAACAAGGTCACCACCGGACTTGGCGTGCCGTGGTTCCATGTGCCGGGCAACCACGACCTCGATTTCGATGCGGCCAGCGACGAACACTCGCTGGACAGCTGGCGCAACATCTACGGTCCGGACACCTACGCGGTGGAAGAGGGCGGCGCCAGTTTCGTGTTCCTGGACGACGTGGTGTACGACCCCAAGGCCAGGCCGAAGTACATCGGCGGCCTGCGCGAAGACCAGTTCGCCTTCCTCGCCAGCTACCTGAAGGGCCTGCACAAGGATCGCCTGCTGGTGCTGGGCATGCACATCCCGCTGTTCGACGCGGCGCCGGGGCGCGAGACCTTCAGCCATGCCGACCGCCAGCGCCTGTTCGACCTGCTCAAGGACTTCCGCAACGTGCTCGTGCTCAGCGGCCACAGCCACACCCAGCAGCACGTCTACCACGGCAAGGCCGACGGCTGGAACGGCGACAAACCGCTGCACGAATACAACGTGGGTGCCAACTGCGGCGCGTTCTGGTCGGGGGTGAAGGATGCCGCCGGCGTGCCGGACAGCACCATGAGTGATGGCACGCCGAAGGGCTACGCATTGCTCGACGTGGCCGGCAACGGCAGCTATCGCCTGCAGTACCGCGTGGCCGGCAAGCCGGCCAGCGAGCAGATCGGCCTGCATGCGCCGAAAGTGCTGCGCCAGGGGGCTTACCCGGCGTGGGGCATCTATGCCAACGTCTACATGGGTGAGGATGCCAGCGTGGTTGAGTACCGCGTTGATGGCGGCGCTTGGCAGCCGATGAAGCAGGTCAGCCAGCCCGACCCGCGCCTGATGGTGGAGAACGTGGCCGACGATCTGGCTGACAGCCTGCGTGGCTACGACCGCTCGCCGGAGGCCACCGCGTCGCCGCACCTGTGGCGTGGCGCGCTGCCGACCGACCTAGCCGTGGGCAGCCGCAAGGTCGAGGTACGCTCCACCCAGCCCGATGGCGCGGTGTTCACCGCCACCACCCGCTACAGCCTGCAGACGGCCCAGCCCTGACACGCCGCAAGGCCTCTCCAGCGAAAGGACCCCGCATGGATATCCGCTTCATGGCCGGCACCACGCCGGTGACCCTGAGCCGCCACTGGTTCACCGGCGCGATGCTGCTGCAGAGCGCCACCGAGAAGGTCTGGGTGCAGCATCCGCTGCATCCGGGCACGCACTTCTCCTTCTCGCTGGTACAGTCGTGGCTGCGCCACATCGCCGGCCACGAAGTGCTGGTCGAGCGCACCAGGCCGCTGCTGTTTGCCGGCTTCCGCCCGCAGCGGCTGCGCGTGCTGGTGGATGGCGTGCAGGTGGCCGAACAGGAAGGCATGTAGGCCAACCTGAACCGCCGGCGCGCTAGGCAAAGCCGCCCCGATGCCTGAGAATCGGGGCGATTCAATCGATCCAAGCAGGCCAGCGTGACCATCGCAGCAGCGTCCCCGGTTTCCTCCGACTCCGCCCGCGGCGGTCCTCCGCGCAGTCTGGTGGTCGCCGATGTCGGTGGCACCTTCGCCCGCCTTGCGCTGGCTGAAACCCAACCCGGCCAGGCGCCGCTGCTGGGCAGCCATCGCACCTACGCCTGCGCCGAGCACCCCAGCCTGGCGGCGATCCTTGCTGATTTCACCGCTGGCCTCGGCCAGCCGGTGCAGACCGCGGTGGTCGCCATCGCCGGCCTGCTCGATGGCGATGTGCTGATCAATTCCAATCTGCCGTGGACGGTCTCGCTGTCGGCCACCCGCGCGCAGTCCGGGCTGCATGAGCTGCAGTTGATCAATGATTTCGAAGCGGTGGCGCTGGCCATCCCGTACCTGCAGCCTGCCACTCTGGTGCCACTGAACGGCGATGCTGACCCGGCGCAGGCGTTCCCGGCGCTGGTGCTGGGCGCCGGTACCGGCCTGGGCGCGGCACTGCGTTTCGCCGATGGCGAGCGCCCGGTGCTGGCCAGCGAGATCGGCCATGCCGCGCTCGGCGCCGGCAACGCGCTGGAACTGCAGGTGCTGGGCAAACTGCTGCAGCGCTGGGCGCACGTGGACAACGAGCGCGTGCTGTCCGGCAGTGGCCTGATGAACCTGTACCCGTGCCTGTGCGAGCTGCGCGGCGTCACCCCGGTGTGGACCAGTACCGAAGCACTGATCGGTGCCGCCCGCAGCGGTGAAGACGCGCTGGCGGTGGAGACGCTGCAGGTGTTCTGCGCCTGGCTGGGCAGCCTGGCCGGCGACGCAGCGATCGCCGTCGGTGCGCGCTCGGTGTACCTCGCCGGAGGTATTTCCGCGCATGTGCAGGATTTCCTGGCCGATGGCCGCTTCCGTGAGCGCTTCCTCAACAAGGGCGTGCTGACCGAGGTGCTGCGCCAGGTGCCGGTATGGCGCGTGGAGCACGGCCAGTTGGGCGTGCTCGGCGCAGCGGTCTGGCACGCCGCACGGCAGCCCACGCACGACTGATCGGCATGACCGGCATCGTGCCGGCCGTGCATTGCAGACTGGGAGGGGAAGATGGTGGATCGCAGGCAGTTCCTGCAGGCCGGTGCACTGGCTGCAGGCATGGCGGCTTTGCCGGGCGTGCAGGCGCGCACGCAGGGTGGGGCCAGGGTGGTTTCGACCTGGGACTTCGGCGTACCGGCCAACCAGGCCGCGTGGAAGGTGCTGGCGCAGGGCGGCAGCGCGCTGGATGCGGTGGAAGCAGGCGCACGCTGGGCCGAGAGCGAGCTGTGCAACCCCACCGTCGGCCATTGTGGCAACCCCGATCGCGACGGCGTGCTGAGCCTGGACGCGAGCATCATGGATGGCGATGGCCGTTGTGGCGCAGTGGCCGCGCTGGTCGACATCCTGCATCCGGTGTCGGTGGCCCGCAAAGTGATGGAGAACAGCCCGCACGTGCTGCTGGTGGGCGAGGGCGCGCAGCAGTTCGCGATGCAGCAGGGTTTCGAGCGCAAGCACCTGCTGACGCCGCAGGCCGAAGCGGCCTGGCGCGAGTGGCTGAAGACGGAGAAGTATCAGCCGCAGATCAACGCCGAGCGCCGTGGTATTCCCGGCAACAGCGACAACCACTACACCATCGGCATGCTGGCGCTGGATGCCAAGGGCCACCTTGCCGGTGCCTGCACCACCAGCGGCATGGCCTGGAAGCTGCACGGCCGGGTCGGCGACAGCCCGATTATCGGTGCCGGCCTGTATGTCGACAACGACGTGGGCGCGGCCACTGCTTCGGGCGTGGGTGAAGAGATGATCCGCAACGCCGCTTCGTTCCTGGTGGTCGAACTGATGCGCCAGGGGCGCTCGCCGGCACAGGCCTGCCGCGAAGCGATCGACCGTGTGGTGCGCAAGCGGCCGGAGGCGAGCAAGACCCTGCAGGTGTGCTTCCTGGCCATGAACAAGCAGGGCGAGGTGGGCGCCTGCGCGTTGCATCGCGGCTTCGTCTACGCGGTGTGCGATGCGCAGCGCCAGGATGACCTGCGCGACTCGCCGTCGATCTACACGAGCAGCCAGGCGTGAGCACGCGGCTGACCCTGGAGGTCGCCAGCAATTCGCTGGCTTCGGCACTGGCCGCGCAGGCCGGCGGCGCCGACCGCATCGAGCTGTTCGACAACCTGGCCGAGGGTGGCACCACGCCGTCGTTTGCCAGCATCGCGATTGCCCGCGAACGCCTGTCGATTCCGCTGTTCGTACTGGTGCGCCCACGCCCGGGTGATTTCCACTACGACGCGCTGGAAACCGAACTGATGCTGCGTGACATCGCGCAGTGCCGCGCGCTGGGCTGCGATGGCGTGGTGATCGGTGCGCTGGACGTGCAGGGCGGCATCGACCTGGCGCTGTGCCGGGAACTGGTGCAGGCCGCCGGGCCGTTGCAGGTGACCTTCCATCGCGCCTTCGATGCGGCCCGCGACCTGCCGGCAGCGCTGGAACAGGTGATCGGGCTGGGCTGCCAGCGCGTGCTGACCTCGGGCGGGCAGGTCAGCGCCGAGGCCGGTGCCGAAGTGCTGGCGGGCTTGGTGACCCAAGCGAAGGGACGCATCAGTGTGATGGCCGGCGCGGGGCTGGGCCCGGCCAATATCGCCGCCATTGCGCGACGGACCGGCTGCACCGAACTGCACGCCTCAGCCAAGGGCCTGCGCCGGTCGGTGATGCAGTTCCAGAACCCGGCGCTGCGCGGGCTGGACCCGGACTGGAGCCAGACCGCCACCGCCACTGTTGCCGCGCTGCGGCAGGCGCTGGACGGCGCAAGGTAGCCCGCTTCTTCTGTAGAGCCGAGCCCATGCTCGGCTGCTTTTCGCGGCGAACAACAGCAGCCGAGCGCGGGCTCGGCTCTACAACGACCCGCTGCCGGCCGCACGCTTGCCGCGGACAAAACCGTTCCGCGCGCGATTGTCGCGATCGTGTCATTGACGTGTGTGCCGTTCTCTCAGCGATGTTTCGCAACCCTTTGATTGTTCGGGATGTCGGCGGCCGCTAGCGGCATTCCGCCGGCTGTTGCTGCGCCGCCGCATGCCGGGCGTGGTTCAGCTGTGCTTTAGTTTGGATCGATCCACAGGGGAGGTGCCATATCGGTCGTGAACCGATCCAAGCGCCTGGATCCGTCGTAGTGCCGCGCCACCGTCCGCCCGTGCGTCCACATCTTCGAAGAGCAACCACCATGGCTCAGATCGTCCACAAGCGTCGCCACCTGCTGTCCCAGGCCCTGATCCTGGCCCTGCTTCCCCTGGCTGCCAATGCGCAGCAAGCCTCAAGCTCGTCTACCAAGGATCTCGACGCGGTCACCGTCACCGGCTCGCGCATCAAGCGCGCCAGTGTCGAAGGCCCGGCCCCGGTCAACGTGATCACCGCGCAGCAGATCCAGAAAGAGGGCTTCGTCAGCGTGTATGACGCGCTGAAGACGCTCACCGAAGCGACCGGCACCGTTGAAGCCGCCTCGCAATGGGGCTCGCACACGCCCAACGCCAGTGGCCTGAACCTGCGCGGGATGGGCCCGAACCGTTCTCTGCTGCTGGTCAACGGCCGCCGTGTGGCCGACTACCCGCTGCCCTACGGCGGCGAAACCAATTTCTCCAACTACGGCAACATTCCGGCCGCAGCAGTGGAGCGCATTGAAGTGCTGACCGGCGGCGCCTCGGCCATCTACGGTTCGGATGCGATCGCCGGCGTGGTCAACGTCATCCTCAAGACCAACTACGACGGCGACGAAGTGCGCGTGCGTGGCGGTACCTCCACAGAAGGTGGACGAGATACCTGGGACCTGTCCTGGGCCGGCGGCAAGACCGGCGACAACTGGAGCGTGACCTACGCGCTGCAGTACACCAAGCGCGATCCGCTGTTCGGACGCGACCGACCGCAGATGGACGACGCCGACGACGCACCGTATCCCTCCTGGAACATGGAGCAGCGCAAGGTCGGCTTCCGCCCCACCTCGGGCCTGGCATTGATCGACCCGACCAACGGCCAGCGCCTGGCACCGCCTGCAGGCACCTGCGAGAAGTTCGACGGCGAGTACTACACTGCCGATCGGCTGGTCTACAACTACGCTACCAACACCATCACCAACACCGGCCGCCTGTGCGGCATGAGCGCCGACTACGCCAACTGGCTGCTCACCGGCGGCGCCGAGAATGTTTCCGGCAACCTCTACGCCACCTTCGATTTCAGCAGCGACCTGCAGGCCTGGACCAACCTGGCGGTGTACCACTCCGAAGCGATCTGGGGCACCAATCCGCCCAGCGTCTCGCTGATCGACGACGACAACGGCTATTACTGGGATGCCAACCGCAACCGCCCGATCCTGGGCGTGCGCCAATTCACTCCGAACGAAGTCGGTGGCCTGGATACCCTGCGCAACACCAACCGCGAGCTGTCCTGGGACTGGAGCGCAGGCCTGCGTGGCCGCCTTGCCGATCGCTTCGACTGGAGCGCCTCGGTGGGCCGTTCCTACTACCGCGTGGAAGAACGGCAGAACGTGGTGGACGAGCAGAAGTCGTACGACTACTTCCTCGGCCCGCGCTTGGGCACCACCCCCGATGGCGAGGCGATCTACGCGTTGAACGAATCGCGCTGGTGGAATCCGCTCACGCCGGACCAATACTGGCAGATGGGCACGGTGGCCAGGAACCGCGCGTCATCGTGGGTCAACCAGGCCTCGGCGGATATCACCGGCGAGCTGTTCCAGGGCTGGGCAGGCCCGATCTCGTTCGCAGCGGTAGCTGAAGTCGCGCAGCAGGGCTACCACCTCAGCCCGGACCCACGCGCCGGCATCGATTTCGACCTGCAGAACGTCGACCGCGGTGGTGGCGAGCGCACCCGGTATTCGGCGGGCGTCGAGTTCAAGATCCCGCTGCTGGAGAGCGTGACGGCCACCGCGGCCGCGCGCTACGACCGCTATGGCAACTACAAGGCCGATGACAGCAGTGAAGCGTTGGATATCGGCAGCCAGAAGGAAACCACCTGGAACGTCGGCCTGGAATGGCGCCCGGTCGAATCGCTGCTGGTGCGTGGCTCGTATGCCACCAGCTTCCACGCGCCGGACATGCACTACCTGCTGGGCCAGCCGAGCAGTTCCGAAGTGCAGACCTATGATCGCCTGCGCTGCATCCAGAGCGGTGCCTACCTGGTCAACAACTGTGGCGTGGGCAACACCGATGTCTGGTACACCTTCGACGTGAACCGCCGTGGCACGCCGCTGCTGCGCTCGGAAACCGGTGATTCGTGGACGGTCGGCTTCGTCTGGGACGTGATGCCCAACCTGTCGGTCAGCGCCGACTACTGGGCGATCAAGCTGGAAGACATGATCGTCGACGTCGGCGCCGATGAGGTGCTGGCCAGCGAGGCGGGCTGCCTGACCGGCAAGAACATCGATGGCACGCCATGGGCCAATCCGGCCGGTGGCGACTACTGCGCCGGCATCCTGGCGCGCGTGAACCGTGACAGCAACGGGCGCCTGGTGTCGATCGAGCGCGGCCCGTTCAACCTGGCCAGCCGCGAAGTGCGTGGCGTCGACCTGACCGCGCGCTACCGTCTGGAGACCGCGCAGTGGGGCAGCTTCCAGCTGGGTGTGAATTACACCAACCAGATCTCCACCAAGGAACAGCGCTACGCCAACGACCCGAACCCGGAACGCCGCGACCGCGACCTGCGCAGCAAGCTGCGCGCGAGCCTGGCCTGGCAGCGCGGCAACTGGAATGCCAATGTCTATGCCGACCGCGTGGGCTCGGTGCCGGGCGTGCGCTACCACTGGGGCACCGACCGCCTGGACAACCCCGGCGGCTGCCTGCCGTTCGCCGATGGCTACGTGCCCAGCGACAGCCCGTCGCTGAACTGCTTGGAGCCGGCAACGCGTCCGGATGGCTCGCCGAACCCGAACCCCAATGCCGGGCAGCAGACGGCGCGCTACTACGGTCGAGTGGGGCCGTTCATCACCTGGAACTTCAACGTGGGCTACCAGGTGACCGAACACGCGAAGGTAAACGTGTACGTCAACAACGCCTTCAACTCCGCCAGCTGGAACCACAAGGATCCGTACAAGCTGGACTATGACTTCGCCCCGACCCGGTTGCTGAGCGCGGTCGGCCGTGAGCTCGCATTGGAGTATGTGTTCACGTTCTGAAGAGACCGACCTCGCCGGTAGATCCACGCCATGCGTGGATGCGGAAACGGAACGCCGGGGGCGGCGCCCCCTTCAGGCATGCGGACAGGCTGGATTTGACCTTCCCACGATGGCAAGGTTTAGCCTGTCCGCATCCAGAAGGAACCCCGGGAATCCGATCATGAGCACGCCCCGCGCCGCTGCCGCCTCCGCAAGTCCTGCCACCATCAGCCTGCCCATCGAGGGCATGACCTGCGCCAGCTGTGTCGGCCGGGTCGAGGCGGCGCTGTCCAGGGTCGAAGGTGTGGGCAGTGTTTCGGTCAATCTGGCCACCGAGCGCGCGGATATCCGCCCGTCCGGCCCGGTCGATCGGGCCGCGCTGATCCAGGCGGTGGAGCGGGTGGGCTACGACGTACCTGCCGCCACCGTTGAACTGGCCGTGGAAGGCATGACGTGCGCCTCCTGCGTGGGCCGCGTGGAGCGCGCGCTGCTGGCGGCGCCAGGCGTGAGCCAGGCCAGCGTCAACCTGGCCACCGAGCGCGCCACGGTGCGTGGCGTGGCGGATGCTGCGACGCTGGTCGCCGCCATCGACAAGGCCGGCTATGACGCACGCGTAATCGAGGCGGGTGTGCAGTCCGATGACGAGGCCGTAGAAAAGAAGGATGCCGAGCGTGCCGAACTGAAGCGCGACCTGATCGTGGCCACTGCGCTGGCATTGCCGGTGTTCGTGCTGGAGATGGGCTCGCACCTGATTCCCGGCATCCACGAATGGGTGATGGCCACGATTGGCATGCAGGCCAGCTGGTACCTGCAGTTCGCACTGACGCTCCTGGTGCTGGCCATCCCCGGTCGCCGTTTCTACCAGAAGGGCTTCCCGGCGCTGCTGCGCCTTGCACCGGACATGAATTCGCTTGTGGCGGTGGGCACCGCTGCGGCGTTCGGCTATTCGGTGGTCGCGACCTTTGCACCGCGGCTGCTGCCGCCGGGCACGGTGAACGTCTACTACGAAGCGGCGGCGGTAATTGTCGCACTGATCCTGCTCGGCCGCTTCCTCGAAGCGCGCGCCAAGGGCCGCACCTCGGAGGCGATCAAGCGTCTGGTCAACCTGCAGGCCAAGGTCGCCCACGTGATCCGTGACGGCCGCACCGTCGATATCCCGGTCAATGAAGTGCAGAGCGGCGACGTGGTGGAAGTGCGGCCAGGCGAGCGTGTGCCGGTCGATGGCGAGGTGGTTGAAGGCCGCAGCTACATCGACGAATCGATGATCAGCGGCGAGCCGATTCCGGTTGAGAAGCAGCCGGGCAGCAGCGTGGTGGGCGGTACGGTCAACCAGAAGGGCGCACTGACGGTACGTGCGACGGCGGTGGGCGCGCAGACCCTGCTGGCGCAGATCATCCGCATGGTCGAACAGGCGCAGGGCTCGAAGCTGCCGATCCAGGCGGTGGTTGACAAGGTCACGTTGTGGTTCGTGCCGGCGGTGATGCTGGCCGCGCTGGCGACCTTCGCAGTCTGGCTGATCTTCGGCCCGTCGCCGGCGCTGAGCTTCGCGCTGGTCAATGCGGTGGCGGTGCTGATCATTGCCTGCCCATGCGCGATGGGCCTGGCCACGCCGACCTCGATCATGGTGGGGACCGGTCGTGGCGCCGAAATGGGCGTGCTGTTCCGCAAGGGCGAAGCGCTGCAGCTGCTGAAGGATGCGCAGGTGGTGGCGGTGGACAAGACCGGCACGCTGACCGAGGGTCGCCCGCGCCTGACCGACTTCGAGATCACGGACGGCTTCGATCGCAGCACAGTGTTGGCGGCAGTGGCTGCAGTGGAATCGCGCTCTGAACATCCGATCGCCCGCGCCATCGTCGATGCAGCCACTGAACAGGGCATTGCACTGCCGTCGATGGTCGATTTCGAATCGGTCACCGGCATGGGCGTGCGTGCCAGCGTTGATGGTGCGCGGGTGGAGGTCGGTGCCGATCGCTTCATGCGCGATCTGGGCGTGGACATCACTTTGTTTGCGGCGCTGGCGGCAGAGCTGGGCACCCAGGGCAAGTCGCCGCTGTATGCCGCCATTGACGGTCGCCTGGCCGCAATCATCGCGGTATCCGATCCGATCAAGCCGAGCACGCCGGCCGCAATCGCGGCACTGCATCAGCTTGGCCTGAAGGTGGCGATGATCACCGGTGACAACGCTGGTACCGCGCACGCGATCGCGCGCCAGCTCGGCATCGACGAAGTGGTGGCCGAGGTGCTGCCGGAAGGCAAGGTCGAGGCGGTGCGCCGCTTGAAGACCACACATGGCCATGTCGCCTTCGTCGGCGACGGCATCAACGATGCGCCGGCACTGGCCGAGGCCGATGTCGGCCTGGCGATCGGAACCGGTACCGATATCGCGGTGGAATCGGCCGACGTGGTGCTGATGTCGGGTAACCTGCAGGGTGTGCCGAATGCCATTGCGTTGTCGAAGGCGACGCTGGGCAACATCCGGCAGAACCTGTTCTGGGCCTTCGCCTACAACACCGCGTTGATTCCGGTGGCCGCCGGCGTGCTGTATCCGGTCTGGGGCGTGCTGCTGTCACCGGTGTTCGCGGCCGGTGCGATGGCCCTGTCCAGCGTGTTCGTGCTGGGCAATGCGCTGCGCCTGCGCCGCTTCCAGCCACCGATGGCGGATGCCGCCGCCGTCACTCATTGAAGGGAATACCCATGAACATCGGTGAAGCCGCCAAAGCCTCCAGCGTGTCGGCGAAAATGATCCGCTACTACGAACAGATCGGCCTGATTCCCGCCGCTGATAGAACCGAGTCGGGCTACCGGGCGTATTCGCAGGCGGACATCCACCGCCTGCGTTTCATCCGCCGCGCACGCGATCTGGGCTTCCAGGTGGCCGAGATCACCGATCTGCTCGGCCTCTGGAACGATACCTTGCGGCACAGCGCCGACGTCAAGCACCTGGCCGAGCAGCACATCGCCGATCTGGAGCAACGCATCGAGCACATGCGGCAGATGGCCGACACGCTGAAGTCGCTGATCAGCTGCTGCGCGGGCGATGAGCGCCCGGAGTGCCCGATCCTGGAGCGGTTGGGTGAGGACGATGGGACGCTGGTACCGGTCGATACCGCGAAGACTGGTGCGGTGCGGCGGCGTACGCACAAGCATTGACTCGATATCGCATGCATGAAAAAGCCCGCCGGGTGCTGTAGTACCCGGCGGGCTTTTCAGTATGGGACAGGACAGGGGATCAGGCAGTACGCGGCGGGAAGCCGGCATCGGTCAGTGCCGCCACGATCTGCGCTTCGCTGGCCGAGGTCTGCACCTGCACTCGGCGGCTGGCCGGATCTGCCTGCACGCTGGCCTGCGGATCGACCAGTTCGATCGCCTTGGTCACGCTGCGCGCGCAACCGCCGCAGGTCATGCCTTCAACATGGAATTCCATCCGTAGCTCCTTGGGTGCTCTTGGGGTCGAGTCAGTGTGCACCTTCCAACGATGGCAGGGTCAAGTGCCGGGCTGAACGACAGGCAAGGCGGCAAAAAAAACGGCAGCCGCCTGTACCAGCGCGGCTGCCGTGGAGGAACGTCCCCGCCAGGGCGGGGCGTGGGTTGCACCGGGGCGCGCCCGGGCAACCCGGTGTTGCCTTAGAACTTCCAGGTAGCGCCGAAGTACAGCTGGCGGCCTGCATAGGTATTGGAGATCAGGCGTGCCTTGGTGTCGCTTCCCAGGTGCACGCGCTGCTCGGACTTGGTGGCGTTGATCACCGAGGCGGTCAGGGTCCAGTCCGGGGTCAGGTTGTAGGCAACATTCAGATCCAGCTGGTCATACGGTTCGGTGTAGACGGTGAGGCCATTGTTGAGCCCGCCGACCACTTGGCCGCGACGGTTGAACGAAGCGCGCGCGAGGAACTTCTCGTTCTCGTAGAAGACCGTCACGTTGGCTTGGTTCTTGGCGCTGCCGACCAGCGGCGAGGAGCCGATTTCCTGCCCGTCCAGAACAATGGAAGCCAGGTTGGTGTCGTTGTAGGTGTAGTTGGCCTGCACGCCGAAGCCGAAATCGAAGGTGTACTGGCCATACAGCTCGACGCCCTGCGACACACCATCGCGGCCATTGGCCTGGGTCTCGTAGCGCTGCACGTTCACCGCTTCACCGTTGATGACCATGGGCGTGTCGCGCACCACCGGCAGGGTGAAGTTGTCCACGTTCTTGCGGAACAGGCTGACGCCGGCGACCGCGCCCGGCTGGAAGTACCACTCCAGGCCCAAGTCGAACTGGGTGGCCTTGAACGGCTCCAGCTGCTTGTTGCTGCCCTGGCCGACCCAGCCTGCGGTCGATGCGCCACCGGCAACGCGGCGATCATTGACGTACTCCTCGCTGTAGTAGCTCAGTGCGCCCGGTGCTGCGATGTCGGTGTAGCCAGGGCGGGCGATCACCTTCGATGCGGCACCACGCAGCACCAGCGTGTCGGTGATGTCCCATGCGATGTTGAAACTCGGCAGCACGTCGGTGTAGGTGCGGTCCACGCCGATCAGGCTGTAGGTCTTGCTCTGCGCCAGGTCATGCGGCAGGCGCACGAAGCCGCTCTCGCAGCTGTAGGTCGGGTACGCCGCAGCGGCGGGGTCGGTGCACGCCATCGGCGCGCCGGACGCGTTGTCCAGGAAGTAGTCGTTGAACTTCTCGATCGAGTCGGAAGACTGCGCGAACTGCTTGGTGCGCACCACGCGCACGCCGACATTGCCGCGCACGCGCTCGGTGCGGAAGTTGGCCTGGAAGTAGCCGGAGTAGATCTTCTCGTTGACGTTGTAGACGAAGTCTTCCTCGGTACGGTTGTGCGAACCACCGTAGGTCTTGTTCAGATAGTCGATGTACGCCGGGTAGTTGATGCCCGGGAACACGTTGGCATTGAAGCCACCGGCAATGTTGCTGATCGGATTGGACAGGAAGAAGCCGGGCTGCGCATCGCCGGCAGTCGGATCGCAGCCACTCTGGTAGCGGCTGTTGTCATAGTCGGCCGGGTCACGGCCGGGGCACACCCAGTAGGTGTTGCCGGTGTTGCGGTGCACCTTGCCGTCGCGGTATTTGGCACCGAACTGGATTGAATCCAGCCAACCGGACTCGAACAGCTTGGTCACGTCGGCCTGGAAGTAGTTCTGCTTGACCTCGGTGCGCTTCCACGACGAATCGGTCGAGCCGGTGTCGACTTCGGCGATGCCGTTCATCAACTGCTGCTGCAGGTCGGGCGAGAAGGTGGCGGACGGCGTGCCGGTCAGGTCCCATGCGCTGTACTGGTTACCGGACAGGTAGTCGTTGCCGACCTTGCGGCGCGGCTTGGCCGACATGCGGAAGTTCATCGACGGACCACCTTCGGACCAGGTGCGGCCACCGGTGAACGAGGCCTTCCACAGCGGGCTGATGTCCCAGTCGATGGTCAGGTCGGCGGTCTGCGACAGCGCCTTTTCCTTGCTGTAGCCACCGGTCAGCTGCGGTGTCGGAATCGTGCAGTCGTCCGGGCCCCAGCCGCCGGGCTTGAGGCCGGCGGCCTTGGCCTGGTCTTCGCTGCAGTAGTAGGTCTTTCCAGCCAGCTTTTCGAATTGGGCACCCGTGACGGTGTTGCCGCTGGCATCGAAGTCCAGGCCATTGAGAAGGCGGCCTCCGGCCCAGTTGCCGTCCTGGTTGTAGCGCGCCATGCTCCATTCCGGAATCTTCAGCATGTTCTGGGTGTAGTCACCCTGCAGCTCGAAGCGGAAGTAGTTGGCGGTCATCGTGACGTTGTCGACCGGCTTGAACTGGAAGGTCAGCTGACCGCCCTTGCGCTCGCGCTTTTCTTCCTTCACCGCGAAGTTGACCGAGGTCGGCATGAAGAAGTCGCTGTAGTTGCCGCCGGTCTGGTTGTTGAAGCCGGACTTGCCCCACCAGTAGTGGATGCCATCCTGCTGCTGCACGTTGCCATAGGCGTCGCGTGCCCTGCCGGCGCCGTACCACTGGTAGTCCTCGGTGCTGGCTTCCATGGTACGGGTCGTGCGCTTCTGCTGCGTCACGCCGACCAGCACGCCGAAACGCTCATCCTTGCTGTGCCACGAATACAGGGCCGAGGCCTGCGGGTCGATATCGTGGTGGGTATCGGAGGAGGTGCCCTCGAGCGTGACGAAGCCCGAGTTGGACTCCATGTCCAGCGGACGGCGGGTGTGCAGGATGACCGTGCCGCCGATGCCGCCTTCGTCGATGCGTGCTTCCGGCGACTTGAACAGCTCGGCGCTGGACAGCATGTTAGACGGCAGCAGGGTGTAGTTGAACGAACGGGTGGCTTCGTCGTTGGTTTCCGACGTGGCCACGTAGTTGCCATTCAACTGGGTCAGGGTCAGGTCCGGCGCAAGGCCGCGCACGCTGACACTCTTGCCTTCACCACCGCTGCGGGTGATGACCACGCCGGGCACGCGCTGCAGTGCGTCGGCCACGTTCTTGTCGGGGAACTTGCCGACGTCCTCGGCGGTGATCACTTCGACCACGGCGTTGGCATCGCGCTTCTGCTCAAGGCTCTTTTCAATGGCATAGCGGTAGCCGGTGACCTGGACGCTGTCCAGAGTCGTGGCGTCCTGCGAGCTGGTGGTCGTGGCCTGCTGCGCGGCGGCGCCTGCCGGAATGACGGCGGCGGCCAATGCCAGCGCGATGGCCAGCGACAATGCGTCCTGGCCGTGCGTACGTGTTGAATGCTTCATTCCCATCTCTCCCTCTCTCCTGGATTGATCCGGTGACGTGGCACGGACAACTTGAATCGATCTAATTTGAAGTGACTTTGCGGCTGTCGCCATGTGGGTGGCAGAGCACCGCGCGTGTGGCTTGGTACGTCCTGTTGCTGCTCCCCCAACTCCCGGCCATCGCAATGTCGTTCTTGGATCGATCTAAGCGATGGGCGGGCGATTTTTAGCACGGGTCGCCCGTGGGCGCATGCTGCTGCGCAATATGGTACTGGCGTGGCGAAGGGATGACGGTTTGCTGAAATCAGTGAAATCGTTTTCGTGCGCAGGGGAAGGGTGAGTCGGCAGGGCTGCGCCCTGCACCTGCGGTAGTGCCGGCCGCTGGCCGGCAACAGCCAAAGCCAACGCCAAAGCCAACGCCAAAGCCAACGCCAAAGCCAAAGCGGGTCTGGGTTGTCTGTGGCTTGGCGGGGCGGTGTGGGCTGGCAGGACACGCCGTAAACCCCGCTCCGCGGTCCGGCCCAGCCGCTGGCGGCTGGGCGTTCGGGCGCTTGCGAAGCAGTGCTTCGCAAGCAAAGCGCCCTCACCCCTGGGGGCTCGATGGCG